>JASHSO010000138.1 GCA_030038715.1 Streptosporangiaceae bacterium | reverse complement strand
GAGCAGCAGACCAGCGCGATCGTGGTGTCGTACTACTGGCACTTCGTCGACGTCGTATGGATAGGCCTGTTCACCACCATCTATCTGATCAAGTGACCTGGGGAAGCTTGTGAGCTGGATCACCGCACTGCGCCGGCATCCGGCGGCCGGCTACGTCCTTGTCGGTTTCGCGCTCGTCCTGGTCGCCGTCGGCTATGCCGTGGTCACGACCAGCGGAAGCGCGTCGGCGGCGTCCCCCGCGGCGGTGAACCAAGCGCAGATCGCCGAAGGCAGGAACCTGTTCCTCGAGGAATGCGCCACCTGCCATGGCGAGTTTGCCCAGGGCCAGGCGGGTACCGCGCCGAGCCTGATCGGCGTCGGTGCCGCGGCCGTGGACTTCCAGGTCAGCACCGGCCGGATGCCGGCCGCGGAGCTAGGCGCCGAGAACGACCGCAAGCCGCCGCGGCTGACCCCAGCCCAGACTCTGGCGGTCGCCGCCTACATCCAGTCGCTGGGTGGCGGCCCGCCTATTCCCTCGGCGGCCCAGGTCAGCACGCGCGGCGCGAACGTAGGGCTCGGCCAGCAGCTTTTCGTGGCCGACTGCGCCGCCTGCCACAACTTTGACGGTGCGGGCGGAGCGCTGACCTACGGCAAGTACGCCCCGCCGCTGACGCAGTCCACCCCGACCCAGATCTACGAAGCCATGCTGACCGGTCCGGAGGCGATGCCGGTCTTCAACGACCTCACGATCACCCCGCAGGAGAAGCGCGACATCATCGCCTACGTCACGAGGGTCAGGGCAGAGCCCAATCCCGGCGGCTTCAGCCTGGGCCGAGTCGGGCCGGTGACCGAGGGCCTGGTGGCGTTCCTCGGCTTGCTGTTCTTCATGGTGCTGGCCGCGCTGTGGATCACTGCGAAGCACGGGAAGAGACATGAGTGACACCAACGTGCCCGGCGAGCCGAGCGAAGCCTCCTGGCCGGAGTACCTGTCCGGCGGTAGCTCCGGCCACGGCGGCCACTCCCAAGGCAGCCAGGCAGAGGGCAGCCAGGCAGAGGGCAGCCAGGCAGAGGGTCCGGCCGCGCCGCGCCGCGTGATCGGCACTCCCCCGCCCGCGGCGGCCAGGACGATGCTGCCCGCTGCGGAAGGCGACGGCGGCAAGGCGCTGGCCAGGGAACTTCCAGCCGAGCCCGATGACCCGGCCCGGGCAAAGAAGGCCGAGCGCCTGGTAGCGGCCTGCTTCCTGCTGGCGATGCTGGCCGGGCTCGGATTCCTGGTTGCGTATAGCATCATCGGGGTCGGCTCCATCACCAGCGTGCTGCACTCCAACCTGGCGCTCGGCGGCACCCTGTCACTGGTCTTCCTGCTGCTCGGCGTCGGCACCGTGATCTGGGTGCGGCACCTGATGCCGAACGTGGAACTCACTGAGCAGCGGCACCCGATGCGGTCGGAGCCCGCGGACCGGGCCGCCTTCAAGCAGACCTTCACCGAGGGCGCGGAAGCCAGCCAGTTCGTGAAGCGGCCGCTGGTGCGGCGCAGCCTCATCGCGGCGACGGTGCCGCTGGCGCTGGCGCCGTTGTTCCTGCTGCGCGACCTCGGCCCGCTGCCTGCGCTAAGCCTGGACAGGACGGTCTGGCGCAAGGGCCTGCGGCTGATCGTGTACGGCACGGGCCGGCCGATCACCGCGGCCGAGTTCAGCTCGCCGGGCTCCATCATCAGCGTGGGACCGGAAGGCTACCTGGACAACGACAACGACATGGCCAAGGCGGCAGTGATCATCATCAAGTTCCGCCCCGGTCAGCTGCGCTTCACCACGGCCAACCATGCTGTGCCCGACAAGGTCGTGGAGAACTGGACGATCGACAACATCGTCGCCTACTCCAAGATTTGCACGCACCTGGGCTGCCCTGCCGCTTTGTACGAGCAGACCACCCATCACATCCTGTGCCCGTGCCACCAGTCGACCTTCGACGCGACACAGGGCGCGAAGGTGATCTTCGGGCCCGCCACCAGGCCGCTGCCACAGCTGCCAATCGGCGTTGACTCCGACGGCTTCCTGGTCGCTACCGGACCGTTTCATGAGCCGGTGGGACCGAGCTTCTGGGAGCGGTCATGAGCGTCGACCGCGCGATCGAGGGCGTCGGCAGCTTCCTGGACGACAGGTTCCACGGTGCGCGCGGCATCCGGGTGTTCATGCGGAAGATCTTCCCGGATCACTGGTCGTTCTTGCTCGGCGAGATCATCCTCTACTCGTTCATCATCCTGCTGCTGACCGGGACGTTCCTGACGCTGTGGTTCCAGCCCAGCATGACCCAGGTCGTGTATCACGGCTCCTACATCCCGCTGCGCGGCGTGAAGATGAGCGAGGCCTACGCCTCGACCCTGAACATCAGCTTCGACGTGCGCGGTGGACTGCTGATACGCCAGATCCATCACTGGGCCGCCGACCTATTCATGGCGGCGATCATGGCGCACATGCTCCGGGTGTTCTTCACCGGCGCGTACCGAAAGCCGCGCGAGGTCAACTGGCTGATCGGGATCATCCTGTTCACCCTCGGCATGTTCGAGGGGCTGTTCGGCTACTCGCTGCCTGACGACCTGCTCTCCGGCGCTGGGCTGCGCATCACCGAGGGCATCCTGCAGTCATTCCCGCTGGTCGGCACCTACCTGGCGTACTTCCTGTTCGGCGGGCCGTTCCCCGGCAACAAGATCATTCCCAGGCTGTACATCCTGCACGTCCTGGTGATCCCGGGGCTGATCCTGGCGCTTATCACCGCGCACCTGTTCATCATGTTCCACCAGAAGCACACCCAGATGCCGGGCAAGGGCA
>JASHSO010000137.1 GCA_030038715.1 Streptosporangiaceae bacterium | reverse complement strand
TGGCTCGGCTAACTCGTCCAGGTCGGCGAGGCCCAGTGCCGCCATCCGCGCTGCGTGTGCATCGGTGAGCTGGGCGAACATTCGGCCTATGTCGCCGAGTTGAGTCTCCGTCGCGCCCGTCAGCAGGCGCGCGAGCGGCTCTCGCTCCGCGGCGACTCGCTGCGCCTGGCCGAGCGCCTCGCCCATGAGCCGCCGCGCCCACAGTGCCAGCCGACCCGCGACGCGCGGATCTGACTTGACGGCCTCGCGCACCCGGGTGGTGGCGAATTCCGCGTGCCCGGTGTCGGCCAGGACGGTCAGCACGAGTGACTGGGTCGCCGGGTCCAGCAGTTGCGCGACAGCACGGTAGAAGTCTGCCGCGATTCCGTCACCGACGTAGGCCTTCACCAGTCCTTCCAGCCAGTCCGATGGCGCAGTCCTGGCGTGGAATGCGTCGATGGGACCGACGAAGGGCTGCATGGCAGCCATGGGGTCTGCCGACATTTCCTCGATCCGCCCCCGTAGCAACTGGAAATGCCCGAACTCTGCGGCAGCCATCTCGGCGAGTGCTGCCTTGTCGGCGAGGGAGGTAGCCAGCGAGGCGTCCTCGCACAGCCGAAAGAACGCGGTCAGCTCGGCGTAAGCGAGCAGACCGAGCAGGTCGAGAACTCCCTCGGCCGTCGTTTGCTGGGTCATCAGCGCAGCGTAACAACACGCCGAACGCGAGCCTGGCACGGCTTACCCAACTGGTGTTGGTAGGCTTGTGTAGTTCATGTGCGGAATGTGGACGCTCAAGATTGTGTTGTTACAGAGTGTCGTAGCGCTCATTGTGACAACACTCAGTGCTTGGTGCGGACTCTTGTAAGCCTGAAGGCGTGACGACCGTCAAGCTGCTGAATGCCCGCGGCAGGCTGCGTGCCTCTTCTCGGCCATCCGGCGATTTATTTCGCGATGGCAGCGTTCAGGCGCTGAAGAGGTCACATGATTGCTCACGGTCGGCACCTGCCGACGTGCTGCGCTGCTGGCTGTCTGCGGGCTACCTACGGAGGCGGAAGCCCTGACTACATATGCGATGACCATAGACCAGAGCCCGGAGAGAGAACCGGACGTGGGTGAGCCGGGTACCGGGGCCAAGACGTTTCGGGACTTCGGCATCGCCGAGCCCATCTGTGCCGCCCTGGAAGCCGAGGGCATTACGACTGCCTTCCCGATCCAGGCTCTGGCCCTGCCAGTAGCACTGGACGGCCATGACCTGATAGGGCAGGCCAGAACCGGCACAGGCAAGACGTTCGCTTTCGGCATCCCGATTCTCGAACGGCTCGGCCAGACGCCGCGGGCGGCAGCTGCGCCGCGAGCCCTCATCGTGGTTCCGACCAGGGAACTTGCCATCCAGGTCGGTGACGACCTGCGCCTGGCCGGCTCCCGGATTGACGCCAGCGTGGTGACGTTGTACGGCGGCCGCGCCTACGAGCCACAGATCGACGCGCTGACCAGTGTCGATGTGGTCGTCGGCACACCGGGCCGGCTGCTTGACTTGGCCGGTCAGGGCCACCTGAAGCTGGACCAGGTGACCATGCTCGTGCTGGACGAAGCCGACAAGATGCTGGACCTCGGCTTCCTGCCCGACGTCGAGCGGATCTTGCAACTCACACCGGCGGTCAGGCAGACGATGCTGTTCTCGGCGACGATGCCTGGTGAAGTAGTAACGCTGGCCCGCAGGTACCTGAACCGCCCGATTCACATCAGGGCCGAGCAACATGACGAGCCTGACCTGGTGCCGACGACCGAACAGCATGTGTTCCGCGCCCACCAGCTAGACAAGGTCGAGGTGCTGGCCAGGGTCCTACAGGCGGAAGGGCGCGGACTGACCATCGTGTTCAGCCGTACCAAGCGGTCAGCTGACCAGCTGGCCAGGTCGCTTACCGCGAAGGGCTTCGCCGCCGCCGCAGTGCACGGTGACCTTGGCCAAGGTCAGCGCGAACGCGCGATGCGGGCCTTCAGGTCCGGCAAGGTCGACGTTCTCGTCGCCACCGACGTGGCGGCCAGGGGCCTCGACGTGGACGATGTAACGCACGTGGTCAACTACGAGTGCCCTGAGGACGGGAAAGCCTACCTGCACAGGATCGGGCGCACCGGCCGAGCTGGGCGCAGCGGCGTGGCCGTTACCTTCGTGGACTGGCACGACCTGCATCGCTGGAAGGCCATCAGCGAGACCCTGGGCCTCGGCCAGGACGACCCGGTCGAAACCTATTCGACCAGCGACCACCTGTACGCCGCGCTGAGCATTCCGAGGGACGCCACCGGGGTACTTCCGGCCGGCCAGCGAGCCAGGCTCGGGCTTGAGGCCGAGTCGCTTGAGGACATTGGCGAGACGGGCCGAATGCGTTCGCGTGGCGGCGGCAGGCGCAGTAAGACGTCAGCTTCAGCCGACTCCGCGAGGACCGCCCAGCGGCGCGTCCCGGACTCCGCCGGTACAGGCGACGTGCCCGGACAGCGCCGACAGCGCCGCCGGACAAGGGCCAGCCGGCCGACGGTGCAAGTCGGCGCAACGGGCTCGGGCGGGAGCGTCACACCGGGCCGGGGTGTCACAGGGTCGCCGGCCAGGGGTGTCGCCGACCCGGGCAGGGGCCTCACAGGGTCGCCGGCCAGGGGTGTCGCCAACTCGCCGAGCCCCGGTCAAGCGAGCCACCGGCCACGCAGGCGTCGACCGTCCCGCGACACGGCGCCGGGGCCGCAAGCTGCCGCTGAATAGCCTCTCCAGCAAGGGCTGCTGTGTGATCGGCCGATTACTTGGAGTCGTCATTTGTGACGATGGTCTCGCAGCGGAACTCTCTCAGCGATTCTTGCGTTATTCGACTGTTACAATTCAGCTCGCACTCGGTAGGCTGCCAACCCGTGACTAACCTCAGGTCCTTGCAGATGCCCGAGCGCGTCCGGTCAGCTGTGCTGACGACCGCGCGTGGGCAGTTCGCCGCCCTGGAGGCGCAGCCGACTCGCGGCGTCAGCCATCGTCGGCCCGCGCTGCTGCTGCCCGGCTACACCGGCAGCAAGGAGGACTTCCTGCCGATACTCGAACCGCTGGCGGCAGCTGGGCGGACCGTCGTTGCAATTGATCTTCGCGGCCAGTACCAGAGCCCGCATGCGGCCGACCAGAGCGGATACGCAGCCGATGCCCTTGCGGCAGACGTGCTGGCGGTGGCCGACGCCGTCGCCGCGGGCACGGGCGGCGTTCACCTCACCGGGCACTCGATGGGCGGCTTGATCGCCCGCGACGCGGTGCTGGAACGCGCTAGCGGCTTCCTGTCGCTGACGCTCCTCGGTTCGGGGCCTGGCGCCATCGACGGCGAGCGCGCTATGGCGCTGCGCGCGCTGCTGTCGCAAGCCGGCCCCGACGCCGGAGATCAGCCCGACGGCAAGGCTGCGCTGTCCGCTGTCATCAGGCAGGCCTGGCACGAACGTAATGAACCACAGGCACGGGCAGAGGGGACCGACGAGCACATCATCGCCTTC
>JASHSO010000136.1 GCA_030038715.1 Streptosporangiaceae bacterium | reverse complement strand
ATCTAGCCCGTATAAGGATAATCTGTGCTTACATGCAAGGTTTGGCGCCTGCGCTCTCGGGCTGCGGCTGCTTGCCTTTGCGCGGCCGGGAGCGTGCTCATCGCCACTGCCGGCTCGGCCTTCCCAGCGGTCGCCATCGCGACGGCGGCCGGCACAGGCTGGGTAGCCCAGAAGCTGCCGAGCGGCACGCCCGTACTGGAGGGCGTCTCCTGCGTCAATGCCGATGACTGCTGGGCTGCCGGCTCCAGATTCGCGAGAGACGGCCACTGGTATCCGGCCATTGTTGCCACCACCGACGGCGGGGTCCGCTGGGTTAGCCAGAAACTTCCAAGCGCTGTCAACGGCAGCGTGCTTGGGATCTCGTGCACTTCTGCGCGCGACTGCGTCGCGGTAGGTTCCGAGGACAGCCCGGTCAGCATAGGCGACGGTAGCGCCGGGCTGACGCTGGTGACGAGCAACGGCGGTGCGACATGGCAGGCCGAGCCGCTGGTCCCGAATAACGGCTTCCAAAGCGTTTCCTGCACCAGTACCACGAGATGCTGGGCCGTACTGATCAACAGCGTGGTGTTCACGACTAATGCCGGCGCCTCATGGGTGACTCAGTACTCTTCTCGGCATCAGGCGCTGAACTCTGTTACCTGCGATGGCGCCCACTGCCTGGCCGCGGGGCAGTCCAAGATCAGGCCAGAAGACGGAATCATGCTCGCCACATTCAATGGTGGCGCCACGTGGCAGCGCGAGAGGTTGCCGACTCGAACAACAGGGCTGGGCAGCGTTGCCTGCCCTACCGCATCGACTTGCTGGGCATCATCGCTGAACGGCGCGGTCGGCCATGTGATAGTTACTCACGATGGCGGCAGAACGTGGGAAACCCAGCTCGCTGAGGCGGATTCTTTCTCGGCGATAGCGTGCGCCAGTGCCTCTGACTGCTGGGTTGTCGGGCAAGCGGGAAACATTGACGCCACCAGTAACGCGGGCAGGACCTGGTCGGCTCAGCCGGCACCCTCACCCAGGGACTATCTCTTCGCGATCGCCTGCACGCGTGCGCGATGCTGGGCGGTGGGGCAGCTCGTCGGCGGACGGGCCAAGAGCTTGGAAGGCGCTATCATCACCCGAGCCGTGCAGTAGTTATCCGACTCGCAAGTCACTTGCCACGACAGGCTGGAGCGATTCCTGCTGCTCACCGTCAACGGGGTGGCCGCCGGGCTGCAGAACACCGGGTGAGTAGCCCTACCCCGCCGGGCCTTACCTGAGCCGACAGCGGGAATCCTCCAACCACAAGGTTCCCAGCGGACTCTTAGCAGGTGCGGAGGGACACGGGCAACATGGACAGTGCTTCGAGCGATAACCCGGCGCAAGGCCAGCAACCAGATTCAGCCGATAAACAGCCGTCCAGGCATTCGCTGCGGCCCGGGCGCCGGGAATTCCTTCTCACTGCGGGCGTCGCCGGAGTCGGCGCCGCACTGGTGCCGCGCTATCTCGCAGGCGGGCAGGCGAAGGCACAAGCCGCACCGGCGGCGCGGGTAATCCGGGCGCAGCGGCCGGTCTGGCTTTCCGGGCCAGCCACGACGCCTACCAGCGCTGACTGGACGGCCCTGCGCAACCATTTGTCCAGCCACGACCTCGTCCGTCCCGGTCAGAAGGCCTATAACCAGGCCAAGCAGTTGTTCGAGCCGCAGTTCGACGCGCTCAAGCCCACAGGTATCGCCTACTGCCGCACCCCCGCCGACGCAGCGACCTGCCTGAGCTTCGTGCAGCGCTTCGGGCTGGCGGTACGTGCCCGGTCCGGCGGCCATAGCTACGCGGGCTGGTCCAGCGTCACCGGCGGTCTGATCATCGACGTGTCGCAGATGGATTCCTTCGCAGCAGGGAGCGGTACGGTCAGGGTCGGCAGCGGCATCGACCTGATCACCTTCTACGACAAGCTGGCCGGCAAGGGCCTGGCGGTTCCGGGCGGCTCCTGCCCGACAGTCGGCATCGCGGGCCTTACGCTCGGCGGTGGCGTTGGGGTCTTGTCCCGGGTGTACGGGCTGAGCAGCGACAACCTCGAGTCCGTTCAGATCGTGATCGCGGACGGCAGCACGCTCACCTGTGACTCCAGTCGGAACAGCGACCTGTTCTGGGCCTGCCGCGGCGGCGGGGGCGGCAACTTCGGCGTGGTGACTTCGTTCACGTTCCGGACCCACTCGCTGCGAGACCTGGTGCTGTTCTTTCTGGGCTGGCCCTGGTCGCAGGCGGCCAGGGTGGTCAGCGGTTGGCAGTCATGGGCACCGACCGCGCCAGATGCGCTGTGGTCGAACATGCACCTGTCCGCCGGCACCGGCGGCGCGCCCGCGATCAGCGTCGGAGGCACCTATACCGGTAGCCCGACCGGGGCCGCCGCTCTCCTGGACTCGCTCTACGGCAAGGTGGGCTCCGGCCCGAGCTCCCACTTCCTCAGCGAGGAGACCTACCTCAACGTCATGCTCGTTGAAGCGGGTTGCTCGACCATCCCGCTGAGCGGGTGCCACACCGGGCCGGGCGGTCGGCTGCCGCGGGTCCCGTCCTATGCCAAGTCGGACTTCTTCACCAAGAAGCTCGGCACGGCGGGCATCCACGCACTGCTAGCCGGTATCGAGGACCTGAGCAAGGTACATGGAGCATCCGGCGGCGCTGGCTCCATCGCCTTCGACGCATGCGGCGGCGCGATGAACCGGGTCAGCCCCACGGCTACGGCGTTCGTGCACAGGAACGCGCTCTTCCTGGCGCAGTATTCGACGACGTGGAACTGGCCGGGTTCGGCCAGCGGAGTGGCCAACCAGCACAAGTGGCTGCGCTCGTATTACAACGCAGTTCACCCGTTCGCCAGCGGCCAGGCCTATCAGAACTACATAGACCCCGACCTGACCAACTGGCAGAGCGCCTATTACGGGCAGAACTACACCCGCCTGACCGAGGTGAAGGCCAAGTACGACCCGCACAACCTGTTCAGGTTCCCGCAGTCCATCGCTCTGGCCTAAGCCGCCGCAAAGCGGAGCTAGGCACCTCGGCTGCCGCTGTCACCCGGCCGGTGGCGCCAGGCATTCCCGCAGTGGTAGCGAGCAAGCACGGCTTGAAAAGCACGCCGACCGCCGCGAGCTGGATCCGGCACGGCGGTGAGTTGGCGCACCGGTCGCCGACCGGCGCCACCAGCGGGCCGCCGGATCCTGGCGAAGACTTGACCGTCGCATCTGACGGCAAGTCTTCCCCAGGATCTGCCGGACTCTCCGGCACGGGCAAAATGCCGGGTTTGACGTTGTTCAGACCGGGCCAGGCCTCGGTACCTTTCTCGAAACTCCACCGAACCGGACTGGACTCTGCACCGCTAGCGCTCGGTGTCGTAGAGACTGAGCCTGATGCTCGTGATGATCTTGCGGGACTTGCCGTTGGCGTCCTTGACCCTGCGCCGCTCGATCTCGATCAGCTCGATTGCCTCCAACGCGGCCAGTGCCTTGCTTGCCGTGTGATGGCTCATGTTCAGCCACCGCACCAGAGCGTTGACGCTGGCGTAGTGTTTCATCACGCAGCCTTTGTGCTCGGCGCCGTCTTCGCCTGTCCACATCCAGTCAATGAGGTTCTGGTAGACGTGCTGCTGCGGCGCGGTCAGGATGCGCGCTCGGGCCAGCCACTTGGAGTTAGTCCGTAGCACGTCCTTGCCATCGAACCTGATCACCCCGAACGTGGCTTCGGATAGCCGCTTGCGACGTTTCCTGGCGACTTCGTACACAGCGCGCCCGTGCTCCTCGCAGTAGTACGAGGTAACGCCGTCGTCGGCCAGCTCGTGCGTGGCGAGGTGCGGGCAATCGTCAGGGCTCGAGTGCTGGCAGGGTATGCCGCGCACCAGTTTCCTGTCGGTGAGCTTGCTCGTGCTCGTGGCCGTCATGCCGCATCGCCTGCTGTCCAGGCAGCCGACTCCCGAGCTCGCAGCACCGTCCTGGTACGAGCGTCAGTCCCCGCGGTCTGGTTATCTGGAAGACCCGGCCCCGGGGTGACGGCGGTCAGGCTCCCGCATTCAGACGGCATGCCTCAGCCTACGCGTCGATTTGTAGACTCTGATACTCGAGCGCGCATTGGCGCAATGAAGGGCCCCGCGCACCCAGAGATAAACGCACCCGCGTCATTTGGCAGGTCTCCACAAGCCTGTTCGGAAGGCTCAGCGCCGGACTGTGAAGTACAAGTGGGTCGCGTAGGGCGATTCGATCACTCGGGTCCGTTCCAGATTGGTCGTCTGGTCGCCGACATGGTCGAACAACCGCTTGCCCGCACCGAGCAGCACCGGCGCAAGATGCAGCCGCAGCTCGTCTACGAGCCCGGCTGCCAGGTATTGCTGGATGACGTTGGCGCCACCGCCGATCCCGACGTCCTTGTGCCCGGCGGCCGCCCTGGCCTGGTCCAGAGCACTTTCGATGCCGTCGGTGACGAAGGTGAACGGCGAGTCCGGGCGCACCCATTCCAGCGGCGCCGAGTGGGTCAGCACAAAGTACCTGGCGTCGCGGCCGCCCGGCGGGTTGCCGCCCCAGCCGCCGGTGACATCAAACATCCTTCGGCCGATGATCCCCGCGCCAACCGAGCCCATGGCCTGCTGGAGCACGTCGCGATCGACGTCCAGCGGTGCGAACCGCCTGGCTCCATCGTCGTAGCGCCACGGCCCGCCCATGACCCAGTTGTGCAGCACCTCGCCGCGCTCGCCGAGACCGCGCCCGGGAGCGTCGTCCGGCCCGGTGATGAACCCGTCCAGTGACATGGTGATGTCAGCTATCAGCTTGCCCATGAGTTCTCCTGCCCGCACCCGAGCCGCTAGTCGATGTGCGTAGCAATAGGCGTGGGCAACTCGACAGTCCGGCCCACCGTGCAGAGCCGTTCGTGTGACTGCCGTACAGCCTCTGGCAGCACCGCTCGTGCCTTGTCGCCCTCCGCACCTGCCGGGAAGGAGATCTTGTAGGTGATCTCGATATTGGTCAGGTGATTGCCACCATCGTCGCGCACCTTGTCGGCGTCGACGACGATCTCGAAGGAATCCGGCTCCGACCTGCGTGAGGTCAGGATGTCGACGTCGATCGCCGTGCAGCCCCCAATAGCGGCGAGCAGCAGTTCCGTAGGTGTGAACTCGTCGCCATTCCCGGTGCCGAACGCGACCCGACCGCCGCGGGCGTTGATCGCGGCGAACCGCCCGGCCGCGGCGCGCTCTATAGACAGCTCGCGATGCGTTGACTCAGTTGCCATGTCTCCACCCTGGCATAGGCGGCCGCGGTTCCCCGCACCGAGACGGGCTTACCCGACGCCGATCATCTGCCCACCGCTGCCGGGCTCGCCCTTGACCGACGACGCCGCCGCGCCGCCGCGCCGACCTCGGAAGGACTGCGAGCGGGTGGCAGCCCGGAACATGCGGGCAGACACATTTGTTAGACTGACGAACTATAAGTGCGTCGTATCAAAGGAGCCGCTGGGTGGTCACACCGGCCGAACCGACTGCGAAGATCACGGAAAATCCCGCGGTCAGCGCGGTTCTTACCGTGCTACGGATGTCACGGGTCATGGAGCGAATCGACGCGGGCGTGAGCCCGCAGCAGTACCGGATGCTCAAGCTGATCGGCGAAGGCGGCGAACGGTCGGCCCGACTAGCCGAGCGCCTCGCGGTCGCCAGGCCAACGCTGACCGCGACAGCCGACAGCCTCGTGGCGGCCGGACTTGCCTGCCGTGAGGCCGAGCCCGGAGACAGGCGTGTCGTCAGGCTCTGCCTGACGCAGGCCGGCCACGCGGCTGTCGCGCGAGCCGACGAAGCCTACGGCAACTGGCTGGACGGGCTGCTCGACTATGCAGGCCGCAAAGACGAGATCCTAGCGAGCCTGAGACTGCTCGACGAGTCGATGACCGAGCGGCGCAAGGCCCGGCTGTCGGCAGCGGAGAGTTCCGCCGAACACGGCGCCGCACACGGCAGCGCGGGACAGCAGTGAAGCCCGGCCGGACAAACAGGGCAACAACAGCGGGCATTACGTCCCAACCAACGCAGGCGGCCATGCTTGGGTCCGGCTACGGCGAGGGCTGGCTGCGCCGCCTGACCGCATACTGCTGGCGGCACAAGAGCCTCAGCATCGTCGCTTTCGGCGCCTCGCTGGTGTCGACGGTGGTGACGGCGGTGATCCCGCTGATCCAGCGCTACGTTGTCGATGGCCCGATCCTGGAGCGGAAGGGCGCGATCTGGCCGGGCGCCCTGGCGCTGGTGGTGGCCGCGCTGATCACCTTCGTTGCCGTCTACCTGCGCCGCTACCGGGGCGGAGAGCTCTCCCTTGACGTGCAGCACGACCTGCGCACCGAACTGTTCGGCTCCCTGACCAAGCTGGACGGAGCCCGGCAGGACCAGCTGCACACCGGTCAGATCGTCAGCCGGTCTATCTCCGACCTGAACATGATCCAGAGCCTGCTGCAGATGCTGCCAATGCTGCTCGGCAACGGCCTGCTGTTCTTCTTGTCGCTAAGCCTGATGCTCTGGCTGAACCCGCTGCTCGCGGTGATCTCGCTCGCCGTCGGGCCCGCGCTGCTCCTGCTGTCCCTCGCGTCCCGGCGACGGCTCTTCCCGGCGAGCTGGGACGCCCAGCAGAAGGCCGGTGA
>JASHSO010000135.1 GCA_030038715.1 Streptosporangiaceae bacterium | reverse complement strand
GGCCGCGACAGTGCCGCGGGCGGCCAGCACGGGCCTGCCACGTTCATCGTGCTCAACGACTGCATCAGTCCAGCGCAGGCCCGGTGGACAGCCCAGGGCCTTCGCGGTCGCCTCTTTCACGGCGAAACAGCCCGCCAGCGACTGCACGGGCTGTTCACGTTCGCTCTTGGCGAACAGCCTGTCGGCAATCTGCGGGGTCCGAAGGAGTGCCTTTTCGAGCCTGGCGATGTCGACCACATCGACGCCCATACCGACGATCACGCTTTAAGCCTGCCACGCCCGATGACCGGCGTCCTGTACGCCCTCGTCTCGCTGCCGTCAGGTCGGTCCAGTTTGCGTGACAGTCAATCCGGACGGCCGCGCTCGCGCCGGTCAATCCCGGCATTCTGCCCCGCCGGGAGGCCGCGCCGATCCTAGCGAAGACTTGCCGTCGGATGTGACGGTTAAGTCTTCCCCAGGATGTAACGGCGGCTATGGTCCCGCGGTCCGCGCTGCAGCGCCTAGCCTAGATTACGGACAATACCGGCCAAATGACCGGCTAGCCGCTCGGCGTTGCTGGCATCTGCCGCCTCGACCATGACCCGGACCGCCGGTTCGGTCCCGCTTGGCCGGACAATCACCCTGCCCGCGTCGCCAAGCTCGGCCTCGGCCAGCGCTACGGCCTCGGCCAGGACCGGGGAGGCGACTATCTTCGCCTTATCCGCGCCGTGAACGCTGATCAGAATCTGCGGGTATCTGGTCATCACGCCGGCTACCTCAGCCAGCGGGCGACCCTGCCTCACCATCTCGGCCAGCAGGTGCAGGCCGGTCAGCAGCCCGTCGCCCGTCGTTGCGTGATCGAGCATGATGACGTGCCCGGACTGCTCGCCGCCAAGCACGTACTTGCCGTCCAGCATCGCGGCGACCAGGTACCTGTCGCCTACCGGGGTCTGGACCACTTCGATTCCTGCCGCGCGCATGGCGTGCCGGAAGCCGAGGTTGGACATCACCGTCGCGACCACCGTGTTGCCGGCCAGTCTGCCCGCAGATTGCATGGAAAGCGCGAGCACCGCGAGGATCTGGTCGCCGTCGATCACCCGGCCTGCCGCATCGACCGCCATGCACCGGTCAGCGTCACCGTCGTGCGCAACCCCTGCGTCGGCTCCAGCCGCCACCACAGCGGCCGAAAGCGCGTCTAGGCACGTCGAACCGCAACCGTCGTTGATGTTGAGGCCATTAGGCTCGGCGCCGATCGCGATCACGTCGGCGCCCGCACGGCGCAGCAGGCGCGGCGCATACTGGGCTGCCGCACCATGCGCGCAGTCGACGACGACCCGGATGCCCGCTAGCGGCCCACCTGGGATGGCGGGCAGAGTGGCGAGCAAGTGCTCCAGGTAGAGCTCATCGACGTTGGTGCCATCGCGCACCCGGCCAAAGCCACCCTCCGGCACTCCGGCCGGCTCAAGGTGGCCAACGCGGTCCTGGGCACCGGCCAGCGCTGACTCGATCTCCTCCTCCACCGCGTCAGGCAGCTTGAGGCCGCCCCGCGCGAAGATCTTGATGCCGTTGTCAGGCGCGGGATTGTGGCTAGCGGACAGCACGATCCCGAACTCGGCACCGAGGGCGCCCGTCAGGTAGGCGACGGCCGGTGTCGGCAGCACCCCGAGCCTGACCACGTCGATGCCGGTCGCCGCGAGCCCGGCAACGACAGCTGCCTCGAGGAACTCGCCCGATGCCCGCGGGTCACGGCCAACTACGGCGAATGGCCGATCGACCCCGCTCGCCGAACCGGCCAGAACACGTCCGGCCGTCGCGGCGAGCCTCATCGCGAGCCCGGCCGTCAGGTCACGGCCCGCTACGCCGCGGACGCCGTCCGTACCGAAAAGCTTGCCCATTAACCCGCCGGGACCCGACGCTGCCTGGCTCGCGGCACTCGGCTAGCGCTTGGAGTACTGCGGAGCCTTGCGGGCCTTCTTCAGGCCGGCCTTCTTGCGCTCGGTAACCCGTGCGTCCCGAGTGAGGAACCCGGCCCGCTTGAGTGTTGGCCGACTATCCGGATCAACTACGGTCAGAGCCCTTGCGATGCCGAGCCGCAGCGCACCGGCCTGGCCGCTGACGCCGCCGCCGTCGATCTTGGCGACGACGTCGAACTCCTCCTCGGCCCCCAGCGCGACGAACGGCTCGCTGATGAGCTGCTGATGCACCCTGTTAGGGAAGTAGTCCTGCAAAGACCTGTCGTTGATCTTCCACTGTCCCGTTCCCGGCAGGATACGGACCCGTGCGATGGCTTCCTTACGGCGGCCCGTGCCGAGCGCAGTGCCCGTCACGACCGGCTTGCGCTCGACTTGCTTCGGGGCGGTACCGGTCTCGGTCGTGTACTCCGATAGCTGCTCTCCGGCGGACAACTCGGCCGCGGCCTCGGGTTCGGCCTCGGGCGTCTCGATGGGCTCGGCCACGTTCTGTTCCTCGTGCTTCTCGGTTGAATTCATGCTGGCTGCGGTGGCTGGGGCGGCTAAGCCGGGCGCTCGCGACTGGGCGCCGTGCGTTCGCCAGGGCTAACTGGCCGCCCGGCCGACCTGATCGACCTGTGTGATCTCGAAAGGGACCGGCTGCTGCGCTTGGTGCGGATGGTCGGGCCCGGCGTAGACCTTGAGCTTGCGGAGCATCTGCCTGCCCAGCGCGTTCTTCGGCAGCATGCCCCTGACGGCCTTCTCGACCACGCGCTCGGGGCTCCTGGCCATAAGCTCGGCATAAGACAGCGACCGCAGGCCGCCTGGGTATCCAGAGTGCCGGTAGGCCATCTTGTCGCGAAGCTTGTTGCCGCTCAGGGCAATCTTGGCGGCATTGACAATGATGACGAAGTCGCCAGTATCCACGTGCGGCGCGAAAATCGGCTTGTGCTTGCCGCGCAGCAGCCGGGCCGTATGGCTGGCCAGGCGGCCAAGTACGACGTCCGAAGCGTCGATGACGTGCCACTGGCGCTGGATGTCAGCGGCCTTAGGGCTGTACGTGCGCAAAGTCATACGCCTTCGAGTGTGAGTCCTGAATCCTGACCGCGCCGCAGAGCAGTTCCGCCCCTGGCTCGGAAGTCCGCGGGCACCGACCCCGGCTCGCATGCCAGGCCGTCACGTAGCCAGGTATGCGGGCATGCCAGTACGCATGGACGCCCAAGCAGAATACCGGGCATCATGTGTGCCGGTCAAAGCGAGCCAGGCCAGCCGACCCCGCGCTGCCTGTCAGATGTCGCCACCGCGGCAGAAACTCGCGACGCGCCTAACTGACCGCTCCTGAGCCGATACGCTCGCCGCATGCGCTACCCGGCCGACGATGCTGCTCAGCAACACCGAACCAGGCGGCGCGACCGTTCGGCTGGGCCCGGTGGCCAAGCGAGCGAGCCGACCGCCTCCGGTGATTTCTCGGCCCGGCGCAGGGCTACGGCGGACGGGTCCGCAGCCGGCCGTGGGTATGCGGCTGGGCGTAGGAGCGCTGCGGCCGAAGGGTCCCCGGCGTCCGACGCATCCTCGGTATTCGTGCCCGGGTACGACAGAGCGGGCCGCGAAATGCCCGGTCCTCAGCAACCCGGCTACGGGGGCGGCCGGCACTCGGCCGACCCGGCAGGTCAGGGTGGGACCGGCAGGTCGTGGCTGGGCTCGGCGTCAGCGGGCGAAGCCGGCCGGGGGCCAGTCCGTGGTTACCCGCCCCAGCCCGGACAGCCGCCGCCCATGTATCCGCCCGGGCAGTTCGCCGCCTGGAACCGGGGGGGAGCGCAACTGCTTGCGGCCGACGCCGCTCGGCCGACGGCACAACCGGCTGCAGGCACAACCTCCAGGCCGGCTACCGCGGCCGGATACTACGGCCGCCAGGACGGGCCCGACGCCGACGCCGGCCCTGACTACTCGATGTTGGCCGTTAGTGACCCAGCCGCCGACGTCACATCAACGCAGACCTGGCGAGCGATCGCTGATGGACGCGCGACCGGGACTTGGACGATGCCGTCGCATTCCGGCCAGGGGTCCCGCAGGACGGGGCCACGACCTGTCATCGCCGACCAGCGAACCGCGGGCGCAGCCACGGCCGACCCGCAGACCGCGGGCAACCGCACGGCCAGCCGGGACACCGCGGCCCAGCGGCCGGCGAGCGATCAGACAGCTTCCAGAGACACTGCCGCCCAGCGGACCGCGAGCCAGCCTGTGATAGCCAGGCCAGTAGCCGGGCCCGCTGCCTCAGCCCCCGCTGCTAGCGCGTCAGGCACCGGAACACGGCACGGCAGCCGGCGAGCCGCGGGCGGCCATTCTGGCGCTCATACGGGTCCGCATGCGATCCCCCAGCGGCGCCGCAGGCCGCCAAGCGTCAAGCTGGCCATCTCTGCCGCGCTACTTCTCGTGCTTGCCGCCGCGACTGCGCTGTACTTCGGCGTGCTACGGTCACCAGCCAAGCCGCCCCCGGTGGCCTCGTCGGCTACCACCAGGGCCAGCTCCTCGCCAAGCCCGTCGCCCAGTCCGACGCTCGGGCCGAACGGGCATATCGGAACTCGAGCGGAAGACCCGCAGGCGCTAACCATCGCCCAGCTGTACCCGCGGAGCTTCCGGGCTGGCAAAGCCACCGTGGTGCGCACAGCCACCAACATCGGCAGGGACTGCACGAGTGAGGTGAACGGGGTAAGCCTGCAGAACGCGGTCAGCTCGGGCGGGTGCGATCAGGTGGTACGGGCCACCTACCTGTCGGCCAAGCAGGGCGAGATGGGCACGATCGGGGTGCTCAACCTGACCTCCGCGGCCGCCGCCAAGGCCGCTGCGACAACTGCCGGCTCCGGCAGCTTCATCGCGCAGCTCGCCGCCAGGAGGGGGCCGACCAGCAGGATCGGCCAGGGACAGGGCATCGAGCAGGCCTTGGCCAAGGGTCACTACCTCATCCTCATCTGGGCCGAGTACACAAGCCTGCACAAGCCCAAGACGACGGCCCAACGCAACGACCTTGCCCAATTTGTGACTGAGCTGGTCGACAACACGGCCAACGTGAGCCTCACCAGCCGCATGCTGAACGGCACGCCTTAGGCAGAGGTAACGCGGCCGTCGCCGCCCGGCGGCAGTCCGCTGGCTCGCCCCGTTCCCTGCTCGGTGCAGAGGTGACGTCGACGCCGCGTGCTTGCTGCGCGCTCCGCCATCGCGCCTGGCTCGGGGTAGCAGACCTCCTCCAGGCAAAGCGCGTGCGCCGGCGCGACCCGCACAGCGGGATCCCTGGACCGGGCCGCGAGCACGGAAGCGGGCCAGGTCACCGGCCGGCTACCGTCGCCCACCGACAACAGCGCTCCGGCTAGAGCCCTGACCATGTTGTGGCAGAAGGCGTCGGCACTGACCGTTGCCACCGCCACGCCGGGCTCGGCGGGTTCGAAGGAAAGCCGCAACAGCTCGCGGACTGTGCTCGCGCCGTCCCTGCGGCGGCAGAAGGCGGCGAAGTCATGCTCTCCCAGACACGCCAGCGCGGCCTCGTTCATTCGTGCCAGATCCAGCCGACGGAAGTACCACAGCGTGTCGTGCCTGCGCAGCGGGTCGGCTAGCGCGGGATCGTCGCAGACCCGGTAGGAGTACCGCCGCCAGAGCGCCGAGAACCGGGCGTCGAAGCCAGCCGGCGCTGGCCTGATCGAGCGGATCCGGACCTGCTGCGGCAACAGTCTGGCAAGGCGGTGCTCGGCCGATTCGGCAACGCTCGCCCACGCCTCCGACGGCACGTCTACGTGT
>JASHSO010000134.1 GCA_030038715.1 Streptosporangiaceae bacterium | reverse complement strand
GAATGACCGCGGGCCTGCCGATCGCCGGCCAGGACGGGCTGGTGCGCTGTCCGTGGGCGGTGTCGAGCCCGGAGTATGTCGGCTACCACGACCAGGAGTGGGGCACGCCGGTACGCGACGACGACGGCCTGTTCGAGCGGCTCTGCCTCGAGGCCTTCCAGTCGGGCTTGTCCTGGCTGACCATCCTGCGCAAGCGCGAGAACTTCCGCGAGGCGTTCGGCGGATTCCGCATCGAGACCGTGGCGGCGTTCGGGTCGACCGAGGTGAGTCGGCTGCTGGCCGACCCCGGCATCGTGCGCAACCGGGCCAAGATTGAGGCGGCGGTCGCTAACGCGCGCGCGGCGCTGAGACTGCCGGACGGGCTGGCGGCGTTGGTGTGGCGCTACCGCGAAGATCAGGACTGCGTGCCGGTCAGCATGGCTGACGTGCCAGCGCAAAGCGCGGCGTCGACGGCACTGTCGAAGGAACTGCGCCGCCACGGGTTCACCTTCACCGGGCCGGTTACGGCCTATGCCACGATGCAGGCCTGCGGTGTCGTCAACGATCACCTGGCTGGCTGCTTCCGGCGCGCGGCCGCGCAGTAGCCGACCGCGCAGCGAAGCTGGCTAGTCCGGTCGCGGCGAGTCCGCCGCGTCGGCTGTCGGTGTCGTGCCTGGCTGGCGGCCCAGCCAGCGCGTTCCCCTCGTCATTTCGCGTCGGCGACGCTCGCGTGCCAGACTACCGGCGTGCCGACAACCCGGGTGCCCAAGCCAACTCCCGCCAGCCTCGCGATTGACCTCTCGGGCCTGACCTGGCGCCGCTCGGGCGACGGCCCCGGGGCCATCGAAGTCGCTATGACCAGGCCGGATCCGGCGGCTGGCAGGTCGCGCTTGGTGCTGATGCGCGTGCGCGGCGATCCATCTGGCCGGGTCCTGGTCTATGACCAGCACGAATGGGAGTGCTTCCTGGCCGGCGTCAGGAGCGGCGAGTTCGACCTACTCGCCTGACACGCGGCGGGTCCACCATCGGCTGTGGAATGCCGGCATTTGGCTCGCGTGCCCTTCGCAAAATGGATACCATCCTTTGTGAATCACAAGTTGTGCGCCGACCTGGCGCCGGGTACCGGACGCTAACGTCCGCGAGGGGAGAGCCATGGCCGACGATGCGCACGGCGCAACTGTCGCCAAGCGGCGACTGGCGCGCAGGCTCACCGAGCTGAGGCGTGCGTCCGGACACACCGCCAACCACGTCTGCGACCTGCTCGACTGGGGCCGTGGCAAGGTCGGCAGGTTCGAGGCGAACCAGTGGAAGCGCCCGGAGATGAGCGACATCAGGGACCTGCTGCGCATCTACCAGGTGACGCCGGCCGAGCAGGAGGAGCTTGAGCACCTCGCCGTGCTGGCGAGGGCCAGGCCGTGGTGGCGGGACTATCCAGACGTATTCGAGAACGAGTTTCCCGGCTTCGAGAACGACGCGGTCAGGATCCGCGTGTTCATGCCGCTGCTGGTGCCGGGGCTGCTGCAGACGCGCGACTACATGGAAGCCCTGTTGCGCTTCGGCGCCCGCCCGCCGTCGTGGCGCCAGCGGGCGATGTCCGCCCGGCTCCGCCGCCAGGAGGTGCTCACCCGCACCGACGAAACCTTGGCCAACGTGGAAGTCGTGATCACCGAGGCATCGCTGATGTACCGGTGGGGTTCTAAGGCGGACCGCCGCGACCAGATCGAGCACCTCGTCGAGCAAGCCTCACGGCCCAACATCGACATGCGCATCCAACGATTCGAGGATGGCCCGCCGCAAGGCATGTTCTCCCCGGTCAACATCTTCGACCTGCCCGATGGCGAGCCGAGCATCGTCTTCACCGAGACCGACACCGCCATCCAGGAGCTGAGTCAGCCCGACCTGGTTGACATGTACAGCCACACCTTCGACAGAGCGCGCGAAGCGGCTCTCGAGCCGCATGACACGACGTCCTACCTCAGATTCCTAGCGCAACGACTGGAGTAACCGCCATGAATGACCTGACAGGTGCTGCCTGGCGCAAGGCCAGGGCCAGCCAGAACAACGGGGGTTGCGTCGAGATCGCCGACAACCTTCCCGGAGTGGTCGCCATTCGGGACTCTCAGCGTCCACTCGACGGTGCACACGTGGTCAGCAAGGCAGCCTTCGCCGAGTTTGTCGCCGAGGCCAAGGCTGGCCGGTTCGACCTGGACAGCCGATGCTGAGCACCAAGGCTGGCAGCTGGGGACGTTCCGCCGCCCGCCAGTTACACGTTCGCGCTGCGGAGCGGTCGGTCCCGCTGGCCGGTCACCGGACCGGCGGGACCCTCCGCCCCGGCCATTTGGCGCGCAACATTTACTCGTTCCCATTGCGAACGTTCGCACATAACTCATAATCTGTGCTTCACATAGGCTTACTCGGAAGGGCGGAGGAGCATGCGGCCGCCAACGCCTCCCGACCCCGGAGGGAGATCGCTGAGCAGCCCGCCAGCGCGAGTTCGGCCCGTGCGGGTGCACTCGGGACCACTCAAGGCAGCCTTCAGCGCGACGTCGAGTTCCACCTCTGCCTTCCCCGCGACCTCCACCCCCAGCTCAGCCGAGCCCAGTTCTGTCCCGGCCATGCCAATGCCGGGTGCGGGAATGCTGGCAGCGCCGGTCGCCGAAGCCCTCGCCGTGGCACCCGAGCACGCTGATCCTGTGGCCGCCGGGCTATCCGCCGGCGGCTGTTTCGTTCGTCCACTGCCCATCGATACAACCTGCGCTGCGGCCGCCCGCCGCTTCTTCCGTGAGGCCGTGTCCAGCCTGGCGATCCCTGGCGGATTGCTGCACGACGGCGTGACAATGGCCAGCGAGCTGGCTGCCAACACCCTGCATGCGCAGCGGAATGCGTCGATGCATGCGTCTCGGCAGCGGACCGTGACCGGGGTTCCGGAGATCTGGCTCTACCTGCGCGGCCGCGGCAGGACCTGCGAGCTGGTCTGCAAGGTTTTCGACACCGAGCGGGCCTGGAGCGCCGGGGCCGAGCCCGGTATGGTCAAGGCGCCCGTCGACTCCGTTAGCGGCCGGGGGCTCCAGGTCGTGGCCGGCCTGTCCGCCGGGCAATGGGGCTGTCATCTGACTAGGTCTCGGCTCGGAAGCTGGCGCGTGCCAGGCAAGGCAGTCTGGTTCGCGCTGCCGATTCCGCCGGCAACGCTGCCGGATTACCTCATGCGCCCCCGCCTGAGTCCTGAGTGGCTCGTCGACGAGCTTGAGGTCATGCTGGCCGACCGGGGCCTGGCGGGAACCATTGTTCGTGCCGACGCAGACGGCCTTTCAGTGCTCTCGATCAGCCGGCACCTGACAGTGTGGCGGCACGGCGACCGTGTCTCCTGGCGCACGCCAGACGGCCAGTACTGGCGGATGGACATCGCGGACTTGGTGGACGTCGTCGAGCACATCGTCTGGGCGCACGAGGAGATCGTTTCCGAGGTTTAGGGGTCGGAGCGCCGGCGCTGCCGCAGCAGCTCATCGAGGCCCGGGCGCGCCACTTCGCCGGACCGACCTGGGGGACACTCGCCGGTCGGCGGCGCACAAGATCAGTAGGCGCCGGGTTGTGAACCAACTCGGGTCTGTCGGCGAGCGCTGAGGAGATGACGCGCTGACGCCTCGAACGCTGATCGTTACCATCGGGCGGCCGAACCCTGGATAATAGAGGGATTGATCGAGATGCATGTGACTGGCTGGCGCATAGCCGGTCACGGGCGGCTAGCAAGTTGTTTCGGTCTGGTGCAGCCCTGGGCAGGGAAGGGGAGCAGGATGGCGGCCATGAAGCCGCGGACAGGTGACGGTCCGCTTGAGGTCACCAAGGAGGGCCGCGGCATTGTGATGCGTGTGCCGCTTGAGGGTGGCGGCCGGCTGGTTGTCGAATTGACTCCGGACGAGGCGCGTGCGCTGGGCGAGGCGCTCAACACCGCCGTCGGTTGAGCGGTGCCCCCCAGAGCCTAGGCAACCCTGCTGCCTAGGCTCGATGCATGGTCTCAGCACTAGTTACAGATCCGGCGAGTCCGCCCGGCCGATCGGTAGGGTGCGCAGATCCTCACCTCCCGAGTCGGCGGGGTCAGCCCGCTGCGTTCACCGCGGCGCTTCTTCCCGCTTCACGGCTGCGAGCAGGCCATCGCCTATCGGCAGCAGCAAGGGCACTAGTCGTTCGTCAGCGCGCACGTGCTCACGCAGATCTCCGGCGGCCGCCGCGCCGACCTCGGCCGCCGCGCCGACCGAGTCCCCCGCCAGCGTCGCATTGAAGATCACCAGCCCGCCGGGTCTGAGCAGCCGCAACGCTGCTACCAGGTAGTCCGGGAACTCGTGCTTGTCGGCGTCGGCGAAGACCACGTCGTATGCTCCGTCCGCCAGCCTGGGAAGCACCTCCAGAGCTAGCCCGCCGATCAGGCGGTATCGGCCCGGCGGGAAGCCCGCCTCCAGAAAGGCGGCGCGGGCGAGCCGCTGATGCTCGGGTTCGGAGTCGACAGAGGTGAGCACGGCACCAGGCCGCATGCCGCGCAGCAACCAGATGCCGGAGGTACCGCAACCAGTGCCTATCTCGACGACGGACCGGGCCCCGACTGCTGCAGCTAGGAAACGTAGGGCTGCACCGGTCAGTGGGCTAATCGGGGCGGCGCCACCCACTTCGGCGGCGTTCCGCCTGGCGGCGAGCAGAGCGTCGTCCTCCGGCAGGAAGTCATCGATGTAGGCGATAGCGCCAGCGGCGATCGAAATGGCTACCTCCCGGGCGGGGCAAACATCCCTTGCGCCGCAGCCTAATGCACGAGCCGCCGGACATGTCCGGGCTGGCCGGGGATGGTATCGCGCCGCACATGGGGAACCGGGGCGCTATTGCTGTTCGTTGACCCCAGATGAAGGCGCGCGCAGCGACAGCGGGCGCACCCGGGCGTGTGCTGCCAGACGTCTAGGTGCCCGCGAAGATGCAGCCGGTGCCCGATACACGCCGGAAGTGCTGGCATCGTAGGGCTTTGGCGTTCGCGAGTTCGCGGAAGCATTTGGGCGGCAGGCGCGTTGGATGTGTTGGGGCAGTGGAAGGGGCAGCCGTGGAGCCGGCCGGGACGTCTGGGCATACCGACGAGGCTGCAGCCTGGACGCCCCCGAGCTGGGAAGCGGTCGTTCGGGAGCACTCCGCCCGGGTATACCGACTCGCCTACCGGCTGACCGGGAACACCCACGATGCGGAGGACCTCACTCAGGAGGTCTTCGTGCGGGTGTTCCGTTCGCTGGACAGCTACACCCCCGGCACTTTCGAGGGCTGGCTGCACCGCATCACTACGAACCTGTTCCTCGACATGGCGCGCCGACGTCAGCGCATCAGGTTCGAGGGGCTGGCAGATGAGACAGAGTCCCGGCTCGGCGGCTCGGAACCGACCCCGGCCGAAGCTTTCGATGACCGTCATCTGGACGGAGATATTCACGCGGCGCTCAATGCGCTGGCGCCGGAATACCGGGCAGCCGTGATCCTCTGCGACATCGAAGGCCTGTCCTACGAGGAGATTGCCGACACGCTCGGGGTGAAGCTCGGCACCGTTCGGAGCCGGATCCACCGGGGCCGCGCCCAGTTGCGCCAGGCACTTGAGCACCGCAGGCCTCGGCACGCCGGAACTCCGGTGCCGCAGCCGCGACTGCAGATTGATCTACCTGTTACGCAGGGCGGCCAGCCATGACCCATCTTGGTCATCGGCTGTCAGCCTTGATTGACGGGGAGCTTGCGGCTGGAGAGCGGGAACGCGTGCTCGTGCACGTCTCGAAGTGCGCATCCTGCCAGCAAGAGATAGCCGCCCTGCGCACGCTGAAGCGCCGGATGAACGCCCTGGGAGAGGCTGCGGCGGATGCGGACCTCACTCGTCGGCTCATGGGCCTGCGTGAACCTGGGCGGAGCGGTGCCAGGATCCCCGACGGCACGCCGTGGCCCGCGGCCACGGGCGCCTGGCCACCTGGTCGCATCGGCAGGCCGGAACCCAGGGTCGGCAGGTACGTCGCAGTCGGCACGTTCGCCGTGCTGCTGGCGGGCCTCGGGACCGCCGCATTCATCGCCGGCGGTGATTCGCAGGCTCAGGCGCCCGAGCCCGCCGTCACACCGTCGGTGGACGTCTACATGGTGCAGCACGACATCATGAACGGCTGGGTGCCGGCCACCCAGCCGCAGCCTGGCAGCGACCAGAGTCCATCGTCCCGGTAGCCGTGAGTGGGAAGTTTCCAGGCCGGCGAGTCGCGTACGCGGCCGTCTCCGTAATCGTGCTCGGCGCCTGCGCTGTTGCGCTTGCGCTGCGCGAAAGCCCGGCGGGTCCGCTTGTGACGAGTTTGCTCAGGCCGGCCTCGGTTCGTCCGCAGCCCATGACCGGTCCCCGCCAGCCTTCGTCGGCACCGACGGCCCGGCATCTGATGAGCCTGGCCGTGCGGGCTGCGACCGACATGGCCTATAGCGGCATCCAGGTCTCGGACTGGTGGGGCCCTGCTGGAACTACAGCATCCGTGATCGATGTCTGGCACCGGCCAGGCAGCGGGATCGTGGGCCAAGCTGTTGATCAGCCCGGGCAATCCTCCGGCGCGAGCGACCAATCCTCGGCGGATCCAGTGGTTACGATGACGCTATCCCCGGTGCAGCTGGCGCTGCTTCTCGCCAACTACCAGATCGAATACGCCGGGACCGGGACCGCGGCCGGACGACCCGCCGAGGTCGTCGAAGTCATCAGACCAGACGGCAGGCTTGCTGCTCGCTATTGGCTTGACAGCCGGACCAAGCTGCCGTTGCGTCGCCAGATCTTCGACAGCAGTTCCCGGCTGGTGAGCGACATCACGCTGATGGACTTGAAGCTTGGTGCGGCAGCCGTCGCTGCCATGCCCGCAGTCAAGGTGCGGCCGTGGACGCGCCAGCTCGACGGCAGTGATCTAGCTGCGCTGCAACGCCGGGGATGGCCGTTGCCGGGGAAGCTAACCGGAGGGCTGCGACTGTACGCGGCCAGTGAGACATCCAACTCGAGCGGCAAGATTGTCGACTTGTCGTACTCCGACGGGCTGTCGGTTGTCTCACTGTTCGTCCAGCGCGGCAGCCTGCCCAAGGTGCTCAAGGGCTGGCGCAGGATCGCGATAGCGGGCCACGGCGGGTACTCGAGCGATCCGGACGACCGGACAGTCACGTGGTCAATGGGCGGGTTTGTGTACACGGTGATTGCCGACGCGCCCGTTGCGACCGTCGATCGGGCCGTCGCGACCATTGCCTCCGACGCTGAGCCGAGCTTCTGGGCCAGGCTGGGCAGAGGTTTCCGTCGGCTCGCCCACCTGGCGAACCCGTTCCGCTGAGAGCCGGCTGCTGCGGCGCCGGCCGGCCGCACGGCACGCGGTGTGTGTCCACCGCCGGCGGTCAGGCTGGCTGGCTTCAGGGAGTGCGCCAGTCAGGCTAGTCTGGTTACGGCTGGTCACTGAGCCAGTCCTAGCCGCAGGAGCCTGCTGTTGTTCGATCTGTCGTTCTTCAAGCTCGCGATTCTGGCCGTGGTCGCGCTGGTGATCTTCGGGCCGGAGCGGCTGCCTGCCCTGGCCGCCCAGGCCGGGAGAACGTTGCGTGAGCTGCGCAGGATCGCCGAGGGCGCCAAGGCTGACCTGCAGGACAGCCTGGGGCCAGAGTTCAGCGACTTTGACCTGGCCGACCTCAACCCGCGCTATTTCGTGCGCAAGCACCTGATAAGCGAGCTGACTGGCGACGGCACCCTGCCCGGTGGCATCTCCGACGGCGACAAGGGCGCTGGCCCGGCTCAGACGGCCTCGCAGGCGCCGATGGTACGGCTTGCTCCAGGCGAGACCCCGCCCTACGACAGCGAGGCCACCTAGGTAAAGTCCGGCAGGCTGCTGTCAACTAGGTACGGCCTGCGGCGCTGAGCCGCCGTTGGTGCGCCGTGGGCTCAGACCGGACTGAGGCCGAGCTGGCGGCCGGCCAGGCTCCGCGACCTGCCGGAGAGTTCCTCGGCGATCTTGCGCAGTCGCTGCGCCGCCGGAGTCTCGGGGTCGGACAGCACGAGCGGAACCCCGGCGTCGCCGGCCTCGCGCAGCCTTGGGTCGATAGGGATCTCGCCAAGGAGCGGGACTCGTGCGCCCGTCAGCCTGGTCAGCGTGTCGGCGACCGCCTGTCCGCCGCCGTAGCCGAATACCTCCACCCGCTCACCGCAGTGCGGGCAGGGCAGGTACGACATGTTCTCGATCACGCCGACGACGCGCTGGTGCAGCTGACTGGCCAGGGAGCCGGCCCGCTCGGCCACCTCGGCCGACGCCGACTGCGGCGTCGTGACCACGACCAGCTCGCTGCCCGGCACCAGGTGTGCAGCGGAGATAGCCACGTCTCCGGTCCCGGGCGGCAGGTCCATGAGGAGGACGTCGAGGTCGCCCCAGAAGACGTCGGCCAGGAACTGCTGGAGCAGCCGGTGCAGAATCGGGCCGCGCAGCGGCAGCGGCTCGTTTCCCTTCTTCAGCATTCCGCTGGAGATCGCGCGTACGCCGTGTGCGGATGGCGGCATGATCATCTGCTCGACCTGCGTAGGCCGGTCGGTGACGCCGAGCATGCGGGGCACCGAGTGCCCGTAGATGTCCGCGTCCAGCAGGCCGACCTTCTGGCCGAGCTGGGCCAGCGCGGCAGCGAGATTCACGGTGACCGACGACTTGCCGACGCCACCCTTCCCACTCGCGATTGCGTAGACCTTCGTGAGCGAGCCAGGCTTGGCGAACGGTATTTCCCGTTCCGCTTGGCCGCCGCGCAGTCTCCCCTGCAGTTCGCGACGCTGCTCGTCGCTCATCACGTCGAGCTCGACAGATACCCGGGTAACGCCGGCCAGTCTGCCGACCGCTTCGGTCACCTCGCGGGTGATGGTCTCTCGCAGCGGGCATCCGGCTACTGTCAGCCAGACATCGATCCGGACCACGCCGTCGGCTCTCACCTGGATGTTCTTTACCATGCCCAGGTCGGTGATGGGCCGGTGGATCTCTGGATCATTGACCGTGCCGAGCGCCTGCCTGACCTGCTCGTCGGTCGGCGGCGCGGTGGCGGTAGCTGTCGGCGGCGAGTCAGCGGACATGCTCCCATGGTACGGCGACCTTGTTCCGGTCTATCCACGCGCAGCCGCGCGGCCCCGCGTATGCTCGGGCGGCGTGACGGCGCGCGCACATCGAGCCAGGCGCACGACGCTGGCGGTGCCCGGCAGCAACCCGAGGTTCTTGGCTAAGGCACGCCAGCTCGCCGTTGACGAGGTGTTCCTGGACCTTGAGGACGCCGTGGCCCGGGCGCAGAAGGCGGACAGCCGGGCAGCCGTGGCGCAGGCGCTGCGCGAGGGCGGCTGGGGCGCGAAGACCCGGGCGATCCGCATCAACGGCGCGACCACGGGCTGGGCGTACCGGGACGTGGTCGACGTCGTCGAGTTGGCCGGCCAATGGCTAGACGCCATCGTGCTGCCCAAGGTCTGCGGGCCGCTGGATGTGGGCTGGCTTGACCTGCTGCTCGGCCAGATCGAGCAGGCAACCGGACTGGAGCAGGGAAAGATCGCGATCGAGGCCCAGATCGAGGACGCGGCCGGCCTGGCGGCGGTCGAGGCAATCGCCGCGGCGTCGCCCCGGCTCGAGGCGTTGGTCTTCGGCCCGGCGGATTTCATGGCCAGCTTGGGCATGCGATCGCTGACGGTCGGCGCCCAGCCTTCCGGCTACGTCGGGGGCGACGCCTTTCACTACGCGCATCTGCGCATTCTGACCGCGGCTAGGGCGAACGGCCTGCAGGCTATCGATGGCCCGTTCGCGTCGATCGGTGACCTTGACGGCCTGAGGGTCAGCGCGGCGAGCGCCGCCGCGATTGGCTATGACGGCAAGTGGGTTGTGCACCCGGGCCAGGTCGATGCCGTCAATGCCGAGTTCTCGCCGGCCCAGGAGGAGTACGAGCGGGCCGAGCTGATCCTGGATGCCTATGAGTACTACACGAAGGTGCAGCGCCGGGGCGCCGCGATGCTGAACGGCGAGATGATCGACGAGGCTTCGCGCAAGCTGGCACTGGTCACCGCCGCCAGAGGCCGCGCCGCGGGCCTGGCCAGGACGGAGCGGTTCGAGCCGCCTGGGCCAGACCAGGCACTCGGCTAGCAGTACGACCTGAAGTCAGACGCTGAGCGGCTCCCCGGGCTGAAGCACTCGTACCGGCGCCTCCGGAGCCAGCCTGCTGACCGCCGACACGAAGTGCACAGGGTCACGGTCCCCCTTCGTGACGAGCTTGTCACCCAGCCAGCCGCCGGTGAAGGCATAGTGGTGCGGCACCGTGACGGATGGCCGCAGCACCGAGGTGAGCTCGGCGGCCTCCTCGGCGTTCATTACGACCTGCTTGTTCAGCTGGGGCCGGATTTGCAATCCGTTCGTCGGCAGCAGCGCGACGTCAAATCGGGGGAATCGGTC
>JASHSO010000133.1 GCA_030038715.1 Streptosporangiaceae bacterium | reverse complement strand
CATCGTGCAGCGCCTTCCAGTCCGCGTAATCCATGCCCAGCACGTACGCGGCCTCCAGCGGGCCGTCCGGCCCGACGATCTGGCATTCGGTGACCGAGCCACCACGCCAGCGAACGAGCAGGTACGACGGGGCCTTGCCGAGCTCAGCCGGCAGGTCACGGCAGCCGAGCGCCCACGACGCCGGGTACAGGCTCTTGATCAGCTCGAAGAAATCCCAGTATTCCTGCAGCTTGCCCGCCCGAACCTGCTCCGCCGGGCCGTCTGACAGCGCCTCCCGGACAGCATCGGCCCACTCCTTGCTGAAGAAAGTCGGGTCAGCCACGGCTCAGCCTCCCGCCAGCGTCGGCTGCACAGCACCGAGCATCTGCTCGATGTCGGGAGCAAGATCAATGCCGACGTCATTCAGCTTCCGGCGTAGCTGCTGCACGAACAGAACGCGCACCTCCTCCTCCGTCCAGCCCAGTGGCTCGAAGTAGATCCGGCGGCTGGCGACCCCAGACAGTGACAGGATCGTCCGCAGCGTGTCATGGATTTCGTTGATCATCGTCGGGTCTTTGCGCACGGCGTCCTGCAGATAGCGCATGCCGCCCTGCACGTGCCGCGACTCGTCCCGGCAGGTCGCGGTGAAGCCCGTGTAATACGCCGGCAGGAACCCGCGCCAGCGGGCGTAGGACAGCGTGACCTTCATCACCGAGAGCGCGAGCACGCCCTCGATCCACAGGAAGTAGTTGGTGCCGTAACGCACCCGCGCACGCTCGTCATAGGGGTACCGCCGCACCTCGTCAGCCTGGTAGGCGAGCAGACCGAACGGCCCGACAAACGTCTCAGACACCCACGGGAACGACGCGTCGAGCACGCCCATGATGTCGTCGCCTTGCAGGCCGACAACCTCGCGGTAGAACCGGTCGAAGAACACCGTGTGTCGCGCCTCGTCCTCAATCTGCGCAGCGATGTGGAGCTTCTCCTCCTCGCTGGCGCCGATCATGAACACCGGCAGCTCGATCTCCACCTGGCGTTCCCCGTGGTGAAACCCGGACGAGACCGCGATGAAAGACTCCCGCTCCGCCGCGCTCATCTTCTCCGTCCAGTCGATCTTGTCCTGGCTGAAGTCGAGCTCGTATACGTCCCACCGCTGCTTGAGGTACTTGCGATACAGCGTCGTGAAGTCCGGCAGCGACTTCAGGTCCTTGTGGACGTACTCGATGACGTCGTCGATGTCGACGCTCAGCACGGCCGCCAGGTCGGACTCTTCTATCTCGCGCACCTGCTCGTCGGTAAGCGGCCGCGGGCCTTCGCGCAGCACAGCTGTGGGGCTCTTACGGTCCGTCATACGCTAGCCTCCTTGATCAATTCATCGACGCGGCGGAGCCAGCGCGCTGACAAGCCGGGTCAGCAGTGCGGCCCACTCCTCGTCGCCAACGGCGTGCAGGTCCGGCGTGACGAGCGAGCTGCCCATGGCCAGCAGCAGGCAGAAGTGGGCAAGCGCGTCCGGCGACAGCGCAGGGTCAAGCTCGCCGCCGGCCTGACCCGCCTCGACGAGTCCAGCGAGCCAGTCGGCTCGTTCTCCCATGTAGTCCCGCATCGGGCCTGCTACGTCGTCGTCACGACGGGCCGCGATCAGCGCCTCCACGACCAGGAAGCCGCTCGGTTCACGGCGCCTCAGCAGGCCCCGGCCCACGTCGAGCAGGAGGTCATTGACCGGGCGCTCGGGGTCGGCCGCGAGCAGGTCGGTCAGCACGCGCCTGCCGTGCGCGCGCAGCGCCGCCACGATCAGCTCCGCCTTCGAGCCGAAGTGAGCGTAGAGCGCGCCATTGCTGACCCCTGCCGCCGCAGCGATGTCGGCGACACGCGTGCCGTCGTACCCTCGCTCAGCGAAGACGTCAGCGGCCGCACGCAGCAGCCGCTCCCGCGTCTCTGCGGCAGTGACGCCGGCGATACGGCCCATGCGCGCTATTAAATTTGTCTTCATTTGATTCGTCAACGAAGCTGCCGGGCAACGCCAAGATCGGAACGGGGTGCCCCGGCGACCTGCCGCCCGCCGCCGCAACCCCGGTGCGTGCCCGTTGAGGTCGGGCCGCAGCCACCGACCCAGAGCCGTCGCGCGACGGGCAACGCGGGCACCCACGGGGGGCGACCAGCTCAGCCCGGACTGGCGCCGTACCGGTCGAGGATTTCGTGGGCGGTAGCCACCAGCAGGTCGCGCACGGCTGGCGGGGACAGGACCTGCACGTCGGCGCCGAAGCCCGCGAGGCGGTGTGCGGCGGCCCGCTTGTGCTCGAATGACAGGGTCAGCTCCCGCCAGCCGTGCTCGTCCGGCGGCGCGGCATCGCCGAGAGCCTTCCTGGCGCCGGCACCAAAGACCTCCGGAAACACCGCAAGGGCGTGCGGCGAAGCACGCAGCCTGACACGCACCTGCGGACGGCTGGCCACAAACTCTGCAGACCAGCGCTCCCAGAACTCGGCGAGGTCAAAGTCGGGCGGCCTGCTGGCTGGCTCGGTCAAGACGCGAGCGCACGTAATGCGCCCGGCGTGGAACACCGTGACTTGGCCGGACCGAGTCGTCGCCACCAGGTACCAGATCCCCGCCTTGTTCACCAGCCCTAGCGGCACCACCCGGCGCGGCACTGCGCGGTGACCGCCGTCGCCGCTGTGACCGCCGTCGCCGCGGTGATAGCTGAGCTCTAGGCACCGCTGGCCAAGCAGTGCTTCGGCCAGGCAGCGCAAGTGCGGCACGGGCTCGTAACTGCCGAACCACCGCGGCATGTCCAGGTGCACCAACGCCGGAGCCGCTCCGGCCGAGTCGTCGAGACCGGCGGTCACCCGGATCTGCCGGTGCGCAGTCGCTACGGCCCGGTCCAGGCCAAGTTCCTGCAGCACGGCCGGAACGCCGAGCGCCAGCAGCGCCTCGGCTCCAGCCGGGTCCAGGGCTCGGAGCGGAAAGCGGTAGCCATCCACAAGTCGATACCCGCCGCCGGGCCCCGGCTCGGTGAGTACCGGCACGCCCGCCGTGCTCAGCACCTGCATGTCACGGTAGATCGTGCGCACCGATACTCCGAGCTCCGCAGCGAACTCGCGCGCGGCCATCCGGCCGCGCGCCTGCAGCAGGAGGATCACCCACACCAGCCGGTCGGCACGCACGACAGCAGGCTATTCCCATAACACTGACACTGGGTGTCAGCAATCCGGGAGTAGCGTCGGCCCACCGAAGTCGTCTCAACTGAGAGGGACAGCATGCAGGTGGAGGAGAAGCCCACGGTCTTGTCGTTCTACGCCGAGCCGGGGGCCATGACCGCGCCGGGCCGTTACGCACCGTTGTTCGAGGACCTACCGCGCGACATTCCAGGGCTGGCGGCCGTCGCTCACGGCTTGCTGGTCCACGAGCACATGGCGGAGGGGTACGGGTTGAGCCTGTCGCAGGCCGACCGAGCCACCGTGCACATCCGGCCCGTCGCGCAACTGCTCGCCGAGGTCGTCAGCCGTGACGGCCGGCCGCTGCGCGTGGCGCGACCGGTGGCAGCCAGAGTGCCCGGCAACTGCCGGCACTTCACAGTGCTGATGACCGCCATGCTCCGGGCCCAGGCCATCCCGGCCCGGGCCCGCTGCGGGTTCGGTGGTTACTTCGGCACCGGCGCGTTCGAAGACCATTGGGTATGCGAGTACTGGCACGCCGAACAGCGGCGTTGGATCCTCGTCGACGCGCAGATCGATGACGTACAACGTGGCTGGTTTCCGCTCGACTTCGACGTCACCGACGTGCCACGTGACCGTTTCCTGATCGCTGGCCAGGCGTGGGCGCTATGCCGCTCTGGCGCGGCCGACCCCGCGAAGTTCGGGCTCAGCCTTTTGCACGAGGCTGGCGACTGGTGGATCGCCGCCAACCTCATGCGCGACGCCGCGGCGCTACGCAACGTGGAGCTGCTGCCGTGGGACTGCTGGGGCGCCATGCCCGGTCCGGAGGATCCGATCAGCGTCGAACTGGCGGCTCTGTTCGACCACCTAGCCGCTCTCACCCAGACGCCCGACAGCGCGGTCGCCGAACTGAGCGAACTCTGCCAGGATGAGCGCCTGCGCATCCCGCCGGCGGTACGCAACGCGCTCCGTGGCCGAGACGAGCCGCTGTGACCAGGGCTCGCGTGGCGGCCGCGAGCCCTAGGCCGCAGCGTCACCGCACGCAATCGCCCGACAGCCTCAGGTCCGCAGTGGGTTCGCGCAGCAGCGACGTCGAGGTCCTGGCGAGGAACTCGGCATAGGTATCCGGCGCCCGGCGCGGCTCGGCCAGATACCGGTCCGTGGCGGCCGTGCGGACCAACAGCCGACGCTGAGCGTCATTGCACTCGGCGACAACTCCGGCCACGGCCCGGGCCAGCTTGCGCAGGCCCTTTGGTGGCGCCCCGCGGCGCGCCAGCCGCGCCATGCGCGCCGCAGCAGCTTCCTGCTGCAGTTCCCTCATCCGGTCGGCAGCGATGCTCTGCTCGATGAACGGGTGCATCCAATCCTCCTCGAAGGTCCGGTACAGCCTGTCTTGGCCCCGTACCATCGAGACTCGCCGTAAGGCGGCCTGCCCTGCATCGGACGATCTCCCTATCTTGGGCGCTGCGATCCGATAAGGCGTGCCGGTGAGCAGGTAAGGGGGCGAGCGCATGGCCGGGGTATTCGAGCACACCGTCAACGTCAGGTGGCGCGACACCGACGCTCTGGGTCACGTCAATCACGCCGTGTACCTGACCTACCTCGAGGAGGGCCGTGACGCGTTCTATATGTGGGCACTGGACGGGAGTCCGATGTACGTAGTCGTCCGGCTCGAGGTCGACTTGCGAGCCGAGGTTCGCCACCAGGACCGGCAGGTCATGGTCCAGATCGCGGTCGAGCGGCTCGGCACGACGAGCCTGACCACCCGCGAGACGATTGTCACCGCGGCGCGAGAGCTTGTCGCCAGTGCCCGCGTCGTCACCGTCCGGTGGGACCCTGACCAGCGCGAACCGATTCCGTTCAGCCACGACGAGCGGGCTCGGCTGACAGCACTGGTGAGCGGCTGACCTGAGCGTGTGCTAGCTGGTCGCAGCCCCGCATAGGCTCGTCATCCGGCCCTGTCGCCCGCGCCTCGGCGCGACAGCGTGCCAGTCGGGATGCACAGGAGGATGATGACCGGGCGGCGGATCGACCTGAGCGGCACTCAGGTCGTGGCCAGCATGCTGGCCGCCGTGACTGGCGCGATAGCCGCCTCGTATCTGGGAATCGCGGGGACCGTCATCGGCGCTGCCGTCATGAGCGTGGCCAGCACCGCCGTGGCCGCCGTGTATAAGCACTATCTGTGGCGCGGCCGGGAGCGGCTCCGCTCGGCCGCCAGCGCGGCCAGGGGTGAGCGAGCGATCAGCGAGGACCGCGGCCACGCCGCTGCGTACCAGCGCACGCTACGACCCGACGCACAGCACAGCGGCCACGCTGCCGAGTACCAGGGCACCGTCACGCCGGAAACCGAGCAGACCGAGATACTGCCCGCGGCAGAGCTCTGGCGGCAGCGCCAGGGCGCCATGCTGGCGGCCCGCATGGGCGTGCCGACCCGCAGCACGCGACCCGAGCCCCTACTGGATCGCGACCGCAGGCTGACCCGTGACGTGCCGGGCACACCAACGCGGCCCGCCAGGGCTGGTGCCAGGCGGCACGGCGATGACCGACGCAGCCGGGGCAAGTACCACCGTGCTGCACTGCTGGCCGGCTCGGCCATCGGATTGTTCCTCCTGGTCATGACCGGCATCACGGCATTCGAGGCTGCGACAGGAAAGCCGATCGACGCGCTGATCTGGGGCCGGCAGGGCACTGGGACCACTGTGGGCAGCCTCGTCAGCGGCCAGCATCACGAGGGTGCCCGGCCGGCCTCTGGCCACGCCTCCCCGCACCCGACAACGGCGCATGCGACCCGCCAAGCCACCGCGACTCCCGCGGTTTCCTCGTCGCCCAGCCCGATCTCCTCGCAGATTGCGCGCCCAACCGCAAGCCCCAGGCCAACCCCGAGCCCGAGCGCAGACCCGGCGGCCAGCCCGTCGGCCGACCCGTCCCCGGTCTCCTCCCCCGACTCCCGCGCTTCCCCGGCCGCAGCTGCGAGCGGCGCCTCAGCTCCATGAGAAGCTCGGCTAACTGACCGGGGACCTGCGACTCATCCTGCGGTCCCACCGAGATGACCGACCGGCACTGCGGCCTCGGCGAGCAGCTCGGCGGTTCGCTTGATCCGCTGGTCCAGATCGGCCAGGAAGCCCTCGATGGCCACCCGCTTGGCCTCGACAGTGGCCCGCAGGCTCTCCTGCAGCGCCAGGCTTTCGGACAGCAGTTCCCTGCGCTCGGCGTCAGTCGGACTTCCGTGGTGATAGGCGTGCTTGATCTGCGCCATCCGATCCTCAGTGCGCAGCACGCCGGCGATCTCGTCCAGGGTCAGGCCCAGTAGGGTCTGCAGCTGGCGGATCCGGCCGACGCGAGCCAGGTCCTGCTCCGAATAGCGCCGGAGCCCGCCGGGCGTGCAGCCGGACGGGGTGAGCAGACCCATCTGCTGGTAGTAGCGCAGCGCACGCTCGGAGACTCCTGCGCTCGCTGCTGCAGCCCCGATGCCAAGCAGAATCTCGCCTGGCCCGGCCGGCTCGGCGGGCTGGTCCGGCTGGGCGGGCTGGTCCGGCTCGGCCCGTGCCGACTCGGCGGGCTGGTCCGGCTCGACCCGTGCCGGCTCGCCGCCTGCAGCCGCGCTCATGATCTAGTAACCCTCCCCGATGGCCTCGGCCGGTCCGACGCCATCGGTGGCAACCGGCATTGCCAGCATCTCGTCGCCTACCGGGTCGACGGGCGCTTCGGCCTCAGTGTGGAAGTAGCGCTTGCCTCGCAGCAGCGACGCGATGACGGCGATGATCGTCGCCAGCGCCGCGAAGGTAAAAGCCAGGTGCAGACCGCCCGCGAACGGCTCGGAGATGAGCTTGGGGAAGAAAGACCTACCGGTGATGTACGCGGCCTGCTTGGCCGACAGATGCTGCAGCGCTCCCGTCGGGCCCAGCAGCTCCTTGACCGGGTTGTACCCGAGGAATGCCGAGAACAGGCTGCCGATCGGTGGCTCGTTGGCTACCACCCGGGCAGCCGCCGGTGCAACGCCCGATGCGACAAGCCCGCGGTACAAGTGAGATGGCAGCCGCGCGGCCAGGCCGAGGGTGACGATCGTGAAGAACAGTCCCATCGACAGCACGGTGGCCGAGTTCTGGAACGTGTTCAGCATGCCGGCACCAGCCCCACGCTGCTCGGGGGGCAGGCTGTTCATCACCGACGCCTGGTTCGGCGAGAAGAACAGGCCCATGCCAGCGGCAAACAGGAAGATGAGGACGGCGAACCAGCCGTAGCTGAAGTTGATTGGCAGCAACTCCAGCAGCAGGAAGCTGACCATCGACACCA
>JASHSO010000132.1 GCA_030038715.1 Streptosporangiaceae bacterium | reverse complement strand
GCGGGGTGTAGCGCAGCTTGGCAGCGCGCTTCGTTCGGGACGAAGAGGCCGCCGGTTCAAATCCGGCCACCCCGACTATTTACTGGCAGGCAGTGGCTATTTATCGTTCCGAGGTTCGAGCAACGAGAAGGCGCTCGTGTCCGAATTTGGGAGCGAGACAGGCTTGTTGACCGAATTCGGCGACGCAAGCTATGTTCTATCTATTGCTCCCCGCCGTCCTCCGGGACTGGCGGGGCTTTTTCGTGGGAACTTGCACCATGCCGGAACGTCTGCAGCGTGATGACCAGCGCCAGCCGGTCAGCTGCGGCCTCGTGCTCGAACCTGGCCGCCTGCTCGTCCGACCACAGCTCGCGCTCCGGTTTCGCCTGCCTGGGCTGCTTGACCCGCCCGGACTGGGTTGTGGGTGTTCATCGGCCCCGTCGTCCAGGGCGCGCTGCAGGGCGGCGAGGGTGTCCTTGACGGTGCGGGCCGACAGCCCGTGCCCGGCTCCCGGAAAGGACGCGGCTCGCACATCTGATCGCTTCGGCGGTGTTTCAAGATCACCGGAAGCGACTACCGCCCGTGTCTGCGGCTGCGCTTTCTGGCTCTGTAAAGGCGCTTGTTTTGTCGATTTCTGAGTGTGTTTGTGTTTGTACCAGTGCCTGCCGGGCCGCACTGATGATGACGGTCAGCGGGCGTCCGGCTATGACGGGGCGCGGCGCCGAGCGGCGAATGGGCGCTCACGGCAAATGGCTTCCCCGGGTTGCCCTAAAACGCGTCGCGACCCGTCCCGCTCGTGTCGCTCCCAGCACAGCAGGTACGCCACAGAGCCGTCGCCCAGCAGGACTGACGGGACGACCACAGCTCGTCCCGGCTCACACTCCGATTAGAACACGCGCTCGCAAACTGGGCTAACACAGGAGCATCATCGGGAAGCAACCGCGCGATGTCATTGTCGATCACTAACCCTCACCGCGCCACGGCGACGTTTGACGGGCCGCGGGGTAACCCGGCGTGGTCTGGCATGCGTCAAGTGTGCAGGTCCGGGAGGAGGAAAGTGCCGGCCATGTCCTACGATCCGCCGTCGCGCCGTGAGGGCGAAACGTCCCCGCTTGCCGATCCTTACGCTGATCCGTACACCTACGGCCGCAGGCGGCCGCCTGATGGAGGTGACCGGGGCCGGCCGGCCGCATCCGGGCCGCCAAGTGCCGGCCAGCGGCACCGCAAGGGCTACGCGCAGCCGGGAGAGGACCAGTATCGCTCCCTGCGCGATAGCTATCCTGTACCTCGCGACGACTCCCGGCCGACCAGGCGACAGCCGCCGCGACGCGCGCACCAGCCCGCCCCTCGGCGACCGGGAGGGGGCCGGGCACTGCTGGAAACACTGGCCGCGGTCGTGCTGGTCGCGGTGTCGGCTGCTGTTAGCTGGGTAGTCGCCGCGCATCACTACGAGAAGGCGAACTCAGCCGCTGGGCCATCCGGAGCGGCATCCTCGCCGGCCGCAGCGCGCGAACCAGAGACGGCCGCGGCTGCACTTTCGGCCGCGAACAGCTTTTTTGCCCTGTACGGTGCCGGACAGTATGCGGCCGTGTACCCGATGATCGCTCCAACTGACCGGGCCGTTATCCGGGAAAGCGTGTGGACCGGCGTGCACCGCAAGTGCGAGAGCGCGGCCGCGGGCTTGTCGTACAAGGTGTCCCATCCCGTACTGTCCGGTGCGACGGCGGTGGTGACTGTCGGGCTGACGGGCGTGGCGTCGGCGATCGGGAGCGAGCAGGCGACGTTCACCTACAGCGGCGGCCGGTGGTATTACGTCCCGCCGGATATGCAGGTATACCGGGGCCACGACCTGACGCAAGCCGTGGCGGCGGCGAAAACCGAGGGGTACTGCTCCTGATCGGCGAGTCGTGGTAGCAGCACGGCGGCCGTGGTCGAGGCGCACGGGACCGACACGACCGGGTGGGCGTGAACTTCCATGTCCAGGCCCGGGAGCGGAACCCGGGTCCGAGCTACGTGCACCTGCCGGTCGGGTCCACACCCACATGACGGGACTGGCACCCCACAGCATTAGCCAGTTCGGCCCGGCAGGTTGGCGCGCCGTCAGTGCCTACGCGGGATCGATGTCTCGGCTCACGATCCAGGCGTGCTTGCCCACCTGCCGCCTTCGCATGAACCCGTGCTGCTCGAACAGTTCGACCGTTGCACTAAACAGGAACCGGTCCTGAGCTTCGCGGCCGACGGTGGTCTCGGAGATCGCTTCGACCAGGCCGCCGCCAGCGGCGGCGATCTGTGCGAGCGCGCCCTCGAGCCCGGCTCGTGCGATCCCCTGGCCGCGATGGCGCTTATCGGTGAATATGCAGGTGATTCGCCAGCGCGCGGGAGGCGGCGGATCCTTAAGGTACTCACGGCGGTGCTTGAGCCCCAGTTCGTCCGGGCTGCCGTACTGACACCAGCCCTGCGCGAGGCCCTGCCCGTCGAAGACCAGCGCCGCATGCGCATCGCCCGCGCGTACGAGCTGCTCCTTCAGTGCCCGGTGGTCGCGGATGTCGCGGTGGTATGCGGTGTGAAATCCCACGCACCAGCAGCCCCCGTAAACCCCGTTGTTGCGCTCGACGAGCTCGGCGAACGCATCCCAGGTGGTGGTGTCCAGCGGCCGGATCGTGTAGGCCGCCCCTTTGGGCGAGCTCGCCGGCCCGGAAGCGGGTGCCGCTGCGCGGTCACTCATGAGCGGCCTCGGCCAGCAGGCCGGCCAGCTCGCCCGGACGGGTGAACATCGGCCAGTGACCCGACTCGATGTCGACATATTCGATGGACCGGGCCTTGGCCAGCTCTGGGAACTGGCCGCCGTCGACCCATTCTCTGGCCTGGGCCGGCGAGTACTCGGGGCAGATTAGCGTGACCGGCACGTTGAACCGTCGCTCGTCGTGCAAGTGCACGATCCCCTTCGCCACGGCCTCGGGGACCGGGATCGCCGCACCCGCGATGCGACGGCGCTGCTGCTCGTCGAGGTCCGCCGAGTCCGGACCGTCGAACGGCCCCCAGCCGGGGAACGGCATGGCGCCGTCTGTCAACTCGAAGAAGCCGGCGTAAGTCTCGCCATCAGCGGAGGTGAAGCCGCCAATCATGACTACCCGCGCCACCTTGTCCGGCCGGGCGTCGACAGCCATCCAGGCGAGCGTGCAGGCGGCCGAGTGACCGACGACCACCACACTGCCGGAAGCGGCATCGATCGCTGCTAGCACAGCAGCGTGCTGGTCGGCGAGCGTCGCCCCGTCTGGCGGCGCTCCCTGACCAGGGAGCCAAATGGGGACGGCCCGATGGCCGAGCGCCCGCAGCGGCGGAACAACCGAGTCCCACGCGGACCCGTCGAGCCACAGACCGGCGATGAGCAGGAAGTCCATCGTGATAGCTTGCTCCTTCCCGGGTGCAGGACGCTCTGCCGGCGGGTATGCCTGCTGTGATCATCACCGGGGCAGAGGGCCCCGGCGAGCGCGTCGGCTTCGAACGTAGCGGCATTACCGGACGAACAGCTTCCGGTTAACCGGCGATTTTCCTACCCTCATAGCGTGACACCCAAGATCAGCCCAACGGCTCGCGCGCTGCAGACACTGGAGATCCTTCAACTTCAGCCCGGCACGACCGCCGACCAGATCGCTGAGCGCCTCGGGGTCACAGGACGGGCGGCACGCCGGTACGTCGCGACCCTGCGAGAGGCCGGAGTGCCCGTCGAGTCCTTTCGTGGCCGGTACGGGGGCTACCGCCTCGGCCGTGGAATGCGACTGCCACCCGTCATCTTCACTCAGGACGAGGCGCTGGGGCTTGTGATGGCCGTACTCGAGGGCCACCCGGCCGCTACCGGCGCCGGCGAACTGGCCGGTTCAGCGCTGGCAAAGGTCATCCTGGCGCTGCCGGAGAGTGTCGGCCGCCAGGCAGCGGCGCTGCGCGAGCACGCCTCAGCGGCGCCGGACCGCCGTGCCGCCTACCCTGATCCGGCTGTTACCAGCGCACTTGTGGTAGCCGTCGGGTCGAGGCGGCGGGTTCGGCTTCGGTACCGGAGCGAGTCAGGCAACGAATGGGCAGCAGAGGTCGACCCATGGGCGGTCGTGGTCCGCCACGGACGCTGGTATCTGCTGTGCCATTCCCACCATGCTGGCGCGGTCCGTAGCTACCGGGTCGATCGAGTCCGGGCGGTCGAGCCCACACGCGACTCGTTTACCCCGCCGGATGGACTGGACCCGGTAGCGGCGCTCGAGGAGAATCTCGGCGAAGGCTGGGCCTTCCCCGCTCGCGTTGTCTTCAAGGCTCCGCTCTCCGAGGTGGCGCCATGGGTCCGCCCGCCGATGGGGCATCTTGAAACACATGCGAGCGGATGCGTGCTGGTCGGCAGCACCAACAACCCTACGATGTACGCGCAAGAGTGGCTGGCGGCTATGCCGTTCGCCTTCCGCGTCGAGGGAGGCGATGAGCTCCGTGCCGCCGTCGCGGCGCTCGCGGTCCGCTGCGCTGCCGCAGTCGCAGACCAGCCTCGATAGCGCGACTACCGGGCTCGCAGGGCATACTCCGCTAGCGGTTTCTACCGGATGCCGTCGGGGCACTCCGGCCGCGCATCCAGCCGGGCCGACGTGGCGGTCGGCGCCCCGCCCGCGGTTCCCAGTCGGTCGGCGGCGCGACCAAGGTTCTCGGACATGGACTGCAAGACCTTGCCGAGTTGCAGGCGGAACTGACGCCTTTGCCGCGAGGGGATGACGAGCACGGGTGTGCCTGACTTGAGCGACTGCCGGATCTCCTCCGGTGACTCGTCTTCCACGAAGAAATCGTCCATCACGCACTCCATGATGCCCTCTGGCTCGGTGCCTGCACATAGGCTCCGGCCAGGCGCCAGATCTCATCCGCGAGCGGGCAGAGCACGACAAGCACCTCCTGGCCCGCGGCGTTGCGAACCTTCACATACAGGCGAGCGCCGCGCTGGTCGCGAACGAACGTGCCCGCCCGCAGCGGCGGCGAGCTGACCAGCTTCGCTATTTCGTCCGGGTCGAGTCCGTGCTTGCCGCGAATCTTCGCGGCGGTCGGCCCGCTGACGAGGATGTCCGCGACCCAGACAACCCAGGGAGCCTTGGTTCTCGGCACATCGAGAACCTATATCGTGGGTGGCTCGCACGGCGACATGGGAGAACGCTGGTGCCGCCTGGCCGCTGAGAGTCCGCACTGGTCGTCCTGGGCGTCTATCCCGTCGCGGGGCAGCTTGCTTCATGAGGATTCCGTCTCAGGCATTGTGTCTTCGGCCCAGCCTCCAGGCTGGGATTGGGTGAGGAAGACCGCGTACCCATCCGGGTCGAGGACTGCGGCATCGCGCTCTCCCCACGGCTCGTCTGCTGCTTCCTGCAAGACAGGCACGCCGCAAGTCCGCAAATGGTCGAGGGAGGCATCGACATCCGCAACGCTCAGATAGAGCTCGGCTCGGCCATGGCGCGCCAAGCCGATGTCTGCACTGTCCAACTCCGTCGGGTGCAGCAGGAGCCGGGTCGGGCCCAGTCCAACGGCGACACGCCCGCGGTGCTCATAGACCCTGGGCAAACCGAGTGCCTTCTCGTAGAAAGCCGCTGCTCTGTTCACATCGGCGACGTGGAGCACGACGGTTTGCAGTCCCTGCACGTTGATCCGGCTCACCGCGACCTCGCATGCATCATAGCGACAAGTAACTTCAATTTATGAAGTAGACTACACCACACGACCGACAGGCGAACCGGATCGCCAGGGTGAGAGGGAAGAGAGAAGGAAACGGAGAGAGCGAACAAGGCGACCTACGTGGTGGCGGATGCCGAGCATTCGCCGCTGCGCAAGGCTACGGCCCTGGTCGGACGGCCCTGGACTCTGATGATCATCGATGCCATGGCCGGTTCGCCCCGCCGCTTCAGCGACCTGACCGCGCTGCTACCCGGCATCTCCACGAACTTGCTGACCGAGCGGCTGCGGCAACTTCAGTCATACGGCATCATCGATCGTCGGACCGGTTCGCTGCCAGATTTCATTATTAGCTATGAATTGACAGAACTCGGAGCGGCCCTCGGGCCGGTCATCAGGCAACTGGCGGCTTGGGGCGAGCGGCTTCCCGACACCGCCGCGAGCCCGGCGTGAACGCCCCCTCGCGACACCACTGCGAACCAGGAGTGACCGCTTTCCGATAGCACCGCGCGGCCAGACAAGGCGGCATCATGCCCAGGCTGGCGCACTTGCTTGACTTACCTGGCGGTACCGCAGCGCTGGCTGAGGCATGGCGCTACAGCGCCTGAACGTTTGCCCAGCCTTCTCAGGGTGGGATAGGGGCTAATCCTGATAGAACTGCCAGGGCTGGCGCTGGCAGGCTTGGGCCCATGAACGATTCGGTCCCCGCCGGAAACTCTGCTTCTGGCAGCGGTAACACCGAGTTCGAAGACCCGTCATACCAAGGTATGAGGCGAGCGGGTGCGGCTGGCTCCGTGGTATGACTGCCATCGGTCTGTGGCATGACGATTTGATCAGTGCTCGTCGGCAGCATTGGAGACAGTGAATGCGCTCGCCGCAGTCTGGTAGCGCGCCGCCTAGAACCGATGCGATCGCGAAACCCGTGAGGTCACGTTGATGCTGCCCAGTCGTCTCCTGGAGCTCAGGCACGCACACAGCGTGCCTGACGCCACCGGCGAGAACAGCCAGGGTCGGCGCACTGCAAGCGGCAGCGAACTCACGCACGTCGGCGGCACATCTGCGAACCACGCGCTTGGGCGGGTGCACAGCTCACCCGCGGACCGCAACGAGCTGGCCCATGCCGACGGCTCGTCCAACGCTCTCTTCGGCTGGAGTTGGCTGGAGAGCCGACAGGCACGGCGCGCCAGCTACGCCGTGCTGGCTCTAGAGCTCGGCGTGCTCATCGCTTTCAGCATCGTCTACAAGCCGTTCGACCTGAACATATATCTCTGGGGCGGGCATGCTGCTCTGCACGGCCTGCGCCTCTACGCGGTCCAGGCCGACAAGAACTGGTTCACCTATCCGCCGTTCGCTGCGGCAGTCTTCACCCCGCTCGCCGAGCTACCCGGCGTCGTCGTTCGGCTGGTGTGGCAGCTGGGGACGGTAGCGGCGTTCGCCTGGGCGTGCATCCTCACCCTGAAGCTGGCGGGCTACCGGCCGTCGAGGACCGCAGTCCTGGCGATGGTGGCCGCCGGCTTGGCGCTCGAGCCCATGTACCACACCCTGTATCTCGGCCAGGTCAACATCTTCCTGCTCACCATGGTGCTGATCGACATCTGGCGTGCTTCCCGCGGTCGTTCGGCAGGCATCGGAATCGGCGTGGCCGCAGCGATCAAGCTGACACCCCTGATCTTCATCCCGCTGCTGCTGCTGACTAAGAAGACCAGAGACGCCCTGATCGCAGCCGACACGTTCGTGCTCTGCGGCCTCGTCGGCTATCTGGTCGACCCGAGTGCGTCGCGGCTGTACTGGACGCGGCTGTTCTATGACACCCGCCGCGTGAGCGCCTCCTACATCAGCAACCAGTCCGTGTACGCCGCCTTGAGCAGGGTCCTGGATGGAGTCGGCCACGTCGGCAGCTGGTATCTCGTGCCCGTGGCCATCATCGGAGTCTGTGGCCTCGCCGTCGCCACGACGCTCGGCAGGCGCGGAGACTGGCTGGGGGCGGCAGCAATGACCGGGGTGACGGGCCTGGTGGTCTCGCCGATTTCGTGGACGCACCACTGGGTCTGGGTCCTGCCGGCTCTCGTCGTGCTCATGCGCGGTGGCGTCGGCAGCCGGGTCGCCGCGGGAGTGGGTTACCTGGTCTTCGGCCTTGGCCCGATGTGGTTTACGCCGCACACGCCCTCGCACGGCGAGTTCGGGTTCCAGGGGGTGCTGACGATCCTCGCCAACTGCTTCCTGATCTGCGGACTCGCTTTTATGGCGTACATGGCTGTGATCACCTACCTGCCGCAGCAAGAGCAGCCACCCAGCGGGCTGGGCCTGCAAGTGTCCACTCACCGGGAAGCAATACTGTCCCGAACAACCGGAGCGCTAGCGTCGTCGCGGCCGGGGTGGGTTCTGCCATGGGTGCGGCGCTGGCGCATGAGTCACGCAGCGCGGCTCGGTACGGCTTGGCATAGCTGAAGCACCCAGCAGTCCAGCGATCGCTGTACCGTCGAGCATGACCGTCAGGCAGCTGCGCTATCTCGGCGACCCGATACTGCGCACCCCTTGCGATCCTGTGACGCGCTTTGACGCGGCGCTCGCGCGGCTCATCGGCGACCTGCTTGACACGGTACGGGAACCGGGCCGGGCCGGCCTTGCGGCCAACCAGATCGGCTCGGGCCTCGCAGCGTTCGCCTACAACGTCGACGGTCAGGTCGGCTATCTGATCAATCCCCGGATCGTAGAGCTGAGCGGCCGCATGGGCGGCCCCGAGGGTTGCCTGTCCGTGCCCGGGGTCACCGCCGAGCGGCACCGCGCGGCGTCGGCCGTGGCAGAAGGGGTGGACCTGAGCCGGGAGCCAGTGATCGTCGCGGGAACGGGCGAGCTGGCGCGGTGCCTGCAGCACGAGACTGATCATCTGCGTGGCGAGCTGTTCATCGACGGCCTCGACGACGACGAGCGCAGGCGCGTCATGCGTCAGATCTACCGCGAGCAACTCGCACAGGATCCGCCGACGGCTCCCGCTCGCGGTAGCCGCTGATCTTGGCCTCGGCTGGCGACACCGCACGGCTCGGCTAGGCAAGCCTCCGACGGCCGGCAAAGCCGTGCGCGAGCCGGTGGTACCAGCTAAGTTCCCGTTCGCCTTCCAGCCAGCACAACAGCACCGGCTCGCCGTCCAGCTCCGAGGGGAAGTCGAGCAGCAGCGGAGCGAGGCCCTTGACTTCGAGGCCGTGGCTCGCGAACCAGGCAAGCAGCTCACTCAGGCGCGCCTCGAGTCCCTTGGCCTCGGGCAGACCACCCAGCGCCGAACGCTCTCCTGCGGCCAGCGCCTCGCGCAACTCGACCAGGCTGGCCCGCGCTTCGACCAGCTCGTCGGCGCGGGCTAGTACCGCCGGCATAAGCTCGCGCGCTTGCGCCACCGTGAATGCCCGACTCATAGCGGAAGCCTGCCCGACCGCCGATCATCGCGTCCACTGCCACCGGGATCGGCGGCGGGTTAGCGGGGGCACTCGGCCGGGGCACATAGCAGGCGTGCATCTAAACGCAACCTCTCTGCTCGACTGGCGCCGCCGCGTGGCGGCCATCTACGCCGAGGTCCGGGCCACGCCCGACCCGGCCGCAGCGCACCGCGCCTGGCAGGACGCGCGCAACGACCTGTTGGCCACACACCCGCAGTCACCGATCCCGCCGACTGAGCGGGCGACATTCGACGGCGTCCCTGTCGCCTCCTACGACCCGCGGTTGCGGTTCACCGCGCACGTGGACACCGACACCGAGCCCGTGCGTATCGAGATGAGCACGGGCACCGACGGCGTCGTGCGATTCGACCGAGCCGGGGTCGTGCACCTGCCGGGCATCGGCGATCTCGATATCTGGTGGCTGGCCAGCTATGGCGGCGGCATTTTCGTGCCTATCCGTGACACCAGGACCGACGGCGCCACCTACCCTGGCGGGCGCTACGTCATCGACACGGTCAAGGGCGCCGATCTCGGCGGTGACGCCGGGTCCCTGGTGATCGACCTGAACTTCGCCTACAACCCGTCCTGTGCCTACGACCCGGACTGGGCCTGCCCGCTCGCACCGCCGGGCAACACGGTCCCGGTAGCAGTGCACGCTGGCGAGCTCATGCCAGGAGCAAGACAGGCGGACTAGAGCTGGCGGTTATCGGTGGGCCCACACGACCGGTGTTCCTAGACTCGTCGGGTGGCTCAGACTCAGCGGCGGCCCGTGCCCCGTGTCGACTCAAGCGAGCTGGACACCGCGCTCGCCTTCCTGAACTTCAGCCGGGAATCGGTCCTGAAGAAGACCGAAGGACTGGACGACGGGCAGCTTCGACGCGTGCTCGTCGGCACCGGCACCAACCTGCTCGGCCTGGTTCAGCACCTGACCCACGCCGAACGATACTGGTTCGGCTACTACCTCACCGGAGCCAAGCACGTGCGCGGGCCTGGCTCGGGCATGAGGGTGCCACGCGATCGAACCACCCGGGAGGTGCTTGACGACTACCTGGCCGCGATCGCAGCGAGCGACGCCGCGATTCGCGCGATCGGCGATCCGGACGCCCATCTCGCCCGGCTGGTCGACGGCAAGCGGATGAAGGTGCGGTGGGTACTCGCCCACATGACCTCTGAGACTGCCCGGCACGCCGGGCACGCCGATATCCTGCGCGAGCAGATCGACGGCACCACCGGGCGGTAGCCGCCAGCGGGCTAGCTGCTAGCTCACGAACCGGCGAGCTCGGGAACCAGCAGTTCGGCGATCTGCGCGGCGTTCAGCGCGGCGCCCTTGCGCAGGTTGTCGGCGCTGACGAACAGGTCTATGGCGCGAGGGTTGTCCAGGCTCTGCCGGACCCGTCCGACCCAGGTGGCATCGGTGCCCGCGACATCGGCCGGCGTCGGGTACTCGCCGCGCTCGGGCTCGTCGATCAGCGTGACACCCGGAGCCGCGCGCAACACGCGCTGAGCATCCGCGCGGGTCACCTCGGACTCGAACACGGCGTGCAGCGCTATAGAGTGCCCAATCACGACAGGGACCCGCACGCAGGTCGCCGCGACCTTCAGGTCAGGCATGCCGAGTATCTTGCGGGTCTCACTGCGTATTTTCAGCTCTTCGGATGACCAGCCCGCGTCGCGCAGGGAGCCGGCCCAGGGCACCACGTTCAGCGCCAGCGGGGCGCCGAACGGGCCGCCGTCCCCGGCAAACGCCCGGATATCACCGGGCCGCTGGCCCAGTGACCGGTTGCCCGCTACCTTGCTCAGCTGGTCGTACAGCGCGTCGGTGCCGGCCTGGCCAGCGCCCGAAGCCGCCTGGTAGGAGGCGGCAACCATCTCCCGCAGGCCGAACGCCCTATGCAGCGCGGCCACCGCGAGGATGAGCGCGAGGGTGGTGCAGTTCGGGACGGAGATGATTCCCTTGGGCCGGACGTGAGCCGCCTCCGGGTTCACCTCGGGGACCACGAGCGGCACCTGCGGGTCCATCCGGAACGCGCCCGACTTGTCGATCACGACCACGCCGCGCGCAGCGGCCACCGGGGCCCAGGCCGCCGAGACCTCGTCGGGCACGTCGAACATGGCCAGGTCGACATTGTCGAACACGTCCGCAGTCAACTCGCGTACTACGACATCCCGGCCCCGGACGGGCAGCTTCCGGCCGGCCGACCTGGCCGACGCCACCAGAACAAGCTCGCCCCAGACGTCGGTCCGCTCCGACACGATGCTGCGCATCACGGTGCCGACTGCCCCGGTCGCGCCGACGATCGCCAGCGTTGGCCCGCCGGTCGGCGGGCTCGCGCTCACCGGCCGGTCCCGCCGTAGACGACCGCTTGTTCCTGACCGTCACCAAGCTCGAAAGCCTCGTGCGCGGCGGCCACCGCGGTTTCCACGTCATTCTGGTCGACGACGACCGAGATCCTGATCTCCGACGTGGAGATCATCTCGATGTTGACCCCCGCTGCGGCCAGCGCGCCGAAGAAGGCCGCGCTCACGCCGGGGTGCGAGCGCATGCCCGCGCCGATCACCGAGACCTTGCCGATCCTGTCGTCGTACAGCAGCGATTCGAACCCGACCTCGTCGTGCAGCTGGTGCAGTGACGTCATGGCCGCGTGACCGTCGTCCCTGGGCAACGTGAACGAGATGTCGGTGCGGCCGGTAGCGGCCGCGGAGACGTTCTGCACGATCATGTCGATGTTGATGCCGGCGTCCGCGATGGCGCGGAAGATCCTCGCCGCCTCGCCGATCTTGTCTGGCACACCGACAACGGTGATCTTTGCCTCGCCCCGGTCGTGCGCAACGCCAGAGATGATCGCCTGCTCCATCGCCTCGCCTTCCGTCGCCGAGCCCGCCGAGCCCGCCGAGCCCGCGTCCCGCACCCAGGTACCATCCCGGTTGCTGAACGAGGACCGCACGTGAATCGGGATCTGGTAGCGCCGGGCGTATTCAACGCACCGCAGCATTAGCACCTTCGCGCCACACGCGGCCATCTCCAGCATCTCCTCGTAGGAGATCAGCGGAATCCGGCGCGCACCCGGCACGATCCGCGGGTCAGCGGTGAAGATGCCGTCCACGTCGGTATAGATCTCGCAGAAGTCAGCGCCGAGGGCGGCGGCCAGCGCGACCGCCGTCGTGTCAGACGCCCCCCGGCCGAGCGTGGTGATGTCCTTGGTGGTCTGCGAGACGCCCTGGAACCCGGCCACGATCGGGATCGCGCCGTCCTCAAGCGCGGCCTGGATCCGGCCGGGCGTGATGTCGATGATGCGGGCCTTGCCGTGCGCCGAGTCGGTGATCACTCCGGCCTGCGAGCCGGTAAACGACCGCCCCTGCAGGCCGAGGTTCGCGATGGCCATCGCCAGCAGCGCCATGGAGATCCGCTCGCCGGCCGTGAGCAGCATGTCCAGCTCGCGTCCCGGCGGTGCGGGGCTCACCTGGTCGGCGAGGTCCCGGAGCTCATCGGTGGTGTCGCCCATGGCAGAGACCACCACGACCACGCTGTTCCCGGCCTTGCGGGTCGCGACGATGCGCTGAGCTACCCGCTTGATGCCGTCCGCATCGGCGACCGACGATCCACCGTACTTCTGCACGACGAGGGCCACGACGGCGCCTGCACCTCCGTACTGGTTGCGGCTGGGTCGAAGGCGGCTGAGGTGTGAGTCTACCGAGCCAGCCGACCTGCTAGCGCGCCGTGGGCTCCTCGGCCACGTCCAGCCGGGCGTGCGCGACGATGCTATGCAGGGCACGCAGCGCCGCGCCGCCATGGGTGCCCCAGTGGTTGACGTAGGAGTACTGCCACCACCACAGCGCCTCTGCGGCCCGGCCGGCCTCATAGTGCTTGAGACCGTGGATCAGGTCGGCGGCCACCGCCGCTAGGTCGTCCGACAGCCGGAACGCGCTCGGCTGGCTGTCCGCGTACGGGTCGAAGATCTCGGCGTAGTCGTCGAACCCGCTCAGCCTGCCCGCTAGGCCAGTCCGCAGCGCATCCAGGTCGAGGTCTGGGTCGGCGCCCACGTCAGGCTCGGCGTTGCTGGGCAGAATCACGTCCTTGCTAGCCCCGAGCTGGGTTCCGGCGAGCATCACCTGGGCGACCTCAAGCAGCAGCAGCGGCACGGTCTCATCCGCGCCCTCGCCGCGGGCCACCGCGGTCAGGCCGTCGAGGAAGTCCCTGGCGTTCCCCGCTACCTTGTCGGCGAGCAGCCGCCAGTCCTCGGCCGGCTGTCCCGAGCCGACTTCCCTGGCCTTGCCCGCCCCGTCTGCCGGCTCAGACATCAAGCAGCCTCCGTCCCTCGAATGCCCGGCCCAGGGTTACCTCGTCGGCGTACTCAAGTTCCCCGCCCACCGGCAGGCCGCTGGCCGGACGGGTCACGCGCACGCCCAGCGGCTTGAGCATCCGAGCCAGGTACGTCGCCGTCGCCTCGCCCTCGAGGTTGGGGTCGGTGGCGAGGATGACCTCGGTGACCGCCCCGTCCGCAAGCCTGGCCATCAGCTCCCTGATCCGCAGGTCCTCCGGGCCCACGCCGTCGATCGGGCTGATCGCTCCGCCCAGGACGTGGTACCGGCCGCGGAACTCGCGGATCTTCTCGATCGCCGCGACGTCCTTCGGCTCCTCCACCACGCAGATCTGCGCGGGATCCCGCCGGGCGTCCTTGCAGATGCGGCACTCTTCGTCCTCGGCCACGTTGAAGCAGACACGGCAGAACTTGACCCGCTCAATAACCTCGACCAGCACGGCGGCAAGCCTGCGTACCTGGTCCGGCTCCGCCGACAGCAGGTAGAAGGCGATGCGCTGCGCGCCCTTCGGGCCCACGCCGGGTAGCTGGCCGAGTTCCTCGATCAGGTCCTGGACGACACCCTCGTACACCGCAGGCACGCCTCAGCTGTCGCCCGCGGCTGGATCCTCGCCGCCATTGCTTTCAGTCGGCTGGTCTTGGGCGGCGGGAGTTTCCGTGGGCGCTTCTATCGTGCCGGGGAACGGGGTGGAACCGGGCATTCCCGGAATCCCTAGGCCGCCGAGTCCCGCGGTGAGCGGGGCCATGGTCTCTTGCTGCAGCTCGTCCGCTTCCCGGCACGCGTCCCGATAGGCGGCCAGCACGAGGTCGGACAGGGTCTGGGCGGTTTCCTCTGGGTCGCCGGTGTCGATGGCGGCGGCCGAGATGGACAGGTCAATCAGCTCCCCCTGCCCGTTGACGACCGCGGTAACGAGGCCGCCACCAGCACTGCCCTCCACCTCCGCGTCGGCGAGTTCCTGCTGGGCGCTCATCAGCTGACTTTGCATCTGCGCGGCAGCCGCGAAGAGCTGCTGCATGTCAAGCTGGCCACCGGGCTCCACTCGGCCCCCTTAGATTCCGCTGCTGCGCGCCATCGTCACTCCGAGCCTACGGCTTGCGGGCCCGACAGGCACTCGCGCCCCGCGGCGGGGCGACAGCCAGCTACAAGTCCGTTTCTTGGATGACGGTGCCACCCAGTTCTCGCTCGATCAGGTCCTGGCCACTCAGCGCATCGGACGGGTCTGGCGGGCGGGCGACGGGGGTGGCGGCTCGCCCCGTTCCCATCTCGTGCCCTGATTGGTCCGCTCCCTGTCCGTTCTCGACCACAGCCGTCCTGATCTGCGGATTTATCCCGAACATCGCGGCCAGCACGCGGCCGAGGTCTTTGTCGTAGCCGCTGCTCACGAAGCCTTTCGCCTCGCCCGCTCGGGCAAAGCCGATCGTGAGCACGCTGCCGTCCAGCGACTCGACCGCAGCGTTGCTGAGCAGCATCCAGGCAACGCGGCGATGCGCCCTGACTGCGTCGAGGACGTCGGGCCAGCGTGCCCTGAGCGCATCGGCGTCGGGCGGAGCCGTTCTCGCAGGCTGCCTGCGGGGCTCGTCGGGCTGCTCGCGGGGCTCGGCCGGCCGCTCGCGGGTGTCGGGCCGACTGCGGGTCTCGGCGGACCTCGCGCCGGTCTCGGCCGACCTCGCGCCGGTCTCGGCCGCTGGCGGGCGCTCCCGCGGGGCCGACTGCTCGGGTCGGCTGGCTTCGGCGGCCAGCGGAGCGCTGATCCGGCGTTCCAGGCTGTCGAGCCGCGCCATCAGCGAGGCGGTGTCCGCGCCCGCCGGCAACAGCACCTGGGCGCACATCAGTTCCAGCAGCAGCCGCGGCGACGTCGCTCCGCGCATCTCGACCAGGCCCGCGCTGATCACCTCAGCGGCCCTGGTCAGGCCCGGCAAACCGAACGCCGCGGCCTGGGCGCTCATCTGCTCGAGGCGGTCGGCCGGGGCCTCGATGAGGCCGGTCGACGCGGCATCGGGGACTGCGCACAGCACGATCAGGTCACGCAGCCGGTCGAGCAGGTCGGCGGCGAACCTGCGCGGATCGTGGCCGGCCTCGACCACGCGATCGACGGCATGAAACACCGCCGCGCCGTCGCCACCGGCAAATGCGGCGACGACCTCGTCAAGCAGCGCATCGTCGGTGTAGCCGAGCAGCGCGATCGCGCGGTCGTAGCGCAGGCCGTCCTCGCCGGACCCGGCCATGAGCTGGTCGAGGACGGAGAGTGCGTCGCGCACAGAGCCGGCGCCTGCGCGGATCACGACGGGCAGTACAGCAGGCTCGTACGAGATCCCCTCGCTGGCGAGGACCTGCTCCAGGTGCTCGCGCAGGACGGCCGGCGGGACCAGGCGGAACGGGTAATGGTGCGTACGCGACCTGATTGTCGCAATCACCTTCTCCGGCTCGGTGGTCGCGAAGACGAATTTCAGGTGCGGTGGCGGCTCCTCGACGAGCTTCAGCAGCGCGTTGAAGCCCTCGCGGGTCACCATGTGGGCCTCGTCGATGATGTAGACCTTGAACCGGCCGGAAACCGGAGCGTAGAAGGCCCGCTCGCGTAGGTCCCTTGCGTCGTCCACGCCGCCGTGCGAGGCGGCGTCAATCTCGATCACGTCGATGCTGCCAGGACCGGACGGGGCCAGGGCCTGGCAGGAAGCGCAGACTCCGCAGGGATCGGGGGTAGGGCCCTGCTCGCAGTTGAGCGAGCGGGCCAGGATCCGGGCGCTGGACGTCTTCCCGCAGCCGCGCGGTCCGCTGAACAGGTACGCGTGATGCACCCGGCCGCTGCGCAGCGCCTGGCGGAGCGGCTCTGTGACGTGATCCTGGCCCTTGACCTCGGCAAACGTGGCCGGACGGTACTTCCGGTACAGCGCGAGCGGCGGTGCGGGAGCCGCCGCCCGCGGGCTGTCCGCCTGGCGTTTGCCTGGCCTCTGGGCTTTAGGTGCCATGACCACATCCTCGCCGGAACGGATCGTCACCGGGGCGGATCCCGCCAACGGACCCCCGCCGAGCGGTCCGCGCCGGAACGGTAAGGGACCCCCCGCACACCCGACAGAGCCCGCGTACCCTTGCTGCCTTCCGGCCCTGGGGGG
>JASHSO010000131.1 GCA_030038715.1 Streptosporangiaceae bacterium | reverse complement strand
TGCCGCCGAGGCTGGCCGCGCCGGGTTCGGCGTCGTCCGGCATCAGCTGCGCAGGAAGTGGCAGCGACGACGCGGGACCGTCGCCGTGGACGACATGAACACCGTGCCCGCAGCGGCAGCTTCGGTGGGTGCCAGATGAGTGATATCCCGCTGGTTGACCTGGCTGCACAGCACGCGATCATCGCCGACGAGGTGGCCGAAGGGTGGCGGCAGATCCTGGAGCGGGCCGCGTTCATCGGCGGTCCGCCAGTCGCCGAGTTCGAGCGCCAGTACGCCGAGTTCGTCGGAGTCAGGCACTGCGTCGGCACGGCAAACGGCACCGACGCGATCGAGGTAGCGCTGCGCGCCCTTGGCATCGGTCGCGGCGACCAGTGCATACTGCCTGCCAACACGTTCGTCGCCACAGCAGAGGCGGTGTGGCGCGCTGGCGCCACACCGGTACTCGCGGACTGTGCAGACGACGCCACCTACCTCGTCGATCCCGACGCCGTGCGCGCAGCCATCTCCCCGCACACCAGGGCCATCATCCCGGTCCACCTGTACGGCCAGGCCGCGTCGGTTGAGCGGCTGATGCCGCTGGCCGGCCAAGCCGGGGCATGGGTGGTGGAAGACGCAGCTCAGGCACATGGCGCCCGCCGCCATGGGAACAGTGCAGGGGCGCTCGGTCATGCCGCGGCGACGAGCTTCTACCCCGGGAAGAACCTCGGCGCTTACGGCGATGCCGGCGCTGCGCTGACTCAGTCCGACGAGCTCGCCGCCCGCATGCGCATGCTCGCTAACCACGGCGAAAGCCGGAAGTACGAGCACCAGATGCCAGGCGTCAATAGCCGACTCGACTCGCTGCAGGCCGTGGTGCTCTCCGCCAAGCTGCGGCGCCTGGCGGGCTGGAACGCCGCACGCCGCACGGCGGCTGGGCGATATGAAGCCCTGCTCGGCGACCTGGAGGAGGTTGTGCGCCCGCGGGTACTCGACGGCAACGAACATGTCTGGCACTTGTACGTGGTGCGAGTGCCCGATCGTGACAGGGTGGTCGAGGACTTGCGAGCTTCCGGAATCGCCGCCGGCATCCACTACCCGCGTCCCGTGCACCTAACGGCCGCCTTCGCCGGCCTCGGGTATCGCCATGGTGCCTTCCCGGTCGCCGAGCGAGCTGCCAACGAACTGCTGAGCTTGCCGCTCTTCCCCGGGATCACCCCAGGTCAGCAGGAGCGGGTGGCCACCGGGCTCCGCAAGGCGCTGCGTTAGAGTAGGCCATGGCGCCGCGGCACCGCGCGCATCCGGCCCGCCGTACCCGCTGGGCACTAGCGCGTTACGCCCTCGCTCTGGTCGTGCTGGCAGCGGCCGTCACCGCGCTGGTCCTCGTGGTCAACAGGCCAACACGGCATCCGAGTGCCACGCGGCCGGCGCCGGAGCCGCAAAGCAGCGCGCACTCGGTGCCGCCACCCTTGCGCAGCGTGCCCTTCCTCGGCAGCGGCAATTGCGCTGCCTCGCCGCATACCTGTGGTTACCCGGACGCTACGGACACCGGCGTGCCGTCGGGAATGAAGCTGAAGTCAGTCCCCGGCCAGGTGTCACACGGGCGCGGCTGGTATTTCGACCCCCACGGGTGGGTCGAGGTGTACCAGCCCGGCACGGTGCTGCAGGGCCTGTCGATTCCCTACAACGTGGATGTGAGCGCATCGGACGTGACAATCAAGGACGTGCGGATCACTGTCATCGGCAACTCCTTCGGCGTCAGCCTGCGGCACACCAGCGACGTCACGATCGAGGACTCTGACATTTCCAGCCCCTATTCTGGGCCAAACCGCCTGATGGTCGGCATCAAGGACATCTACGGCAACTGCACCGGGACCCGGGTCCTGCGCGACAACATCTGGCACACGGCGACGGGAGTCCAGATCTACGCCGGCCTGATAGCTGACAACTACATTCACAGCCCCGGTTTCCGTCCCGGTGACCACACCAACGGCATCACCACCAACGGCGACCTGACAGACCTGACAATCGTGCACAACACGGTGCTGGTAGACCGCGGCCAGACCGACGCGATCGGCCTATTCCCCGACTTCGGCGCGGTAGCCAACGTCACAGTTGCCGACAACCTGCTGGCTGGCGGCGGCTACACGGTCTACGGCGGGGACCGCATCGGCGACCCGCAGGCCTACAACATCCGGATCATCGACAACAGGATCAGCCGCATCTATTTCCCGATGGGCGGCTACTACGGCTATGCGGCCGACTTCGACCCGCAGGCACGGGGAGACGTCTGGTCCGGCAACGTGTGGGACGGCAGCGGGCAGGAGATCAGCGCGCCGTCGCTAACCGGCTAGCGGGCTACGAGCGCGGCGCCAGTACCCGAAGGGCACTGGCGCCGCGCCGAATGTGCTGTTAGCCGACCTCCCGGGAGCCTCAGCCTGCCGAGTAGTCGGTCGTATGACCCACTATCTGGCTGGAACTGGACGGGTTGCCGTCGGTCGGCCACCAGTACAGCCCGTTATTGCCCTTGGCCATCCAGGAAGTACCAGGAGCGACGTAGATGGTGTTGTCCTTCCATACCCCGCCCAGGCTCGGCGTCGTGTACATGGCGTTGCCGTACAGCGGTCCCCAGCCGGGCTCGATGTCGGTGCCCCAGACATTCCCGGTGAAGGTCATGTCGGTGCTGTCGGAGTTACCCCCGGTGTTGACCATGTAGCCGTAGCCGGAGAAATAGTTGTTCGTGATGGTGACGTGACTGTAGTCCGGACCCTGCAGCGCAAGACCATTGGTGTTGCCGTTGCCAGTGATGGTGTTGTGGTTGAACACCATGTAGCTGAGATGGCCGTAGTTCTCCAGGATCCCGTCCGTGTGGTCGACCCCGCCGTTGTCGCGCGGGTTGTGGATCCACGTGTTGCTGACCGTGACCGGCGCGGACTGACTTGAGTAGCCGAATTGAATGGCGTCGCCGAAGCCCCACATGTCGGAGTCGTCGACGGTCAGGGCGCCGGAGTACCTCTGGTCGATGCCGTACTCGTAACCCTGGTTGTAACTGACCGCGGCCGCCGTCGGTGCCGTGGGCTCTGAACTGGCCGAGACCGTGTTCGGCTCGAAGGTGTCGTAGGAGAACGTGATGTTGCTCCCGTAGTCAGCGACGTCCGCATCCACCACCGAGTTGGAGGCGAAGCGGCAGCCGACGAATGTCACGTCGGTCGGGTGGCTGCTGGAGCTGCCGATGGTGAGACCGTCCGGGAAGTCGCAGTTGCGGTAGGTCGTGTTGCTCTCGATGTTCGTGCTGCAGTCCGACAGCGTCCCGGTGTACCCCGGCGCGTTGGCGTAGCCGGAGTTCGACGCCCCGGGGAAGCCGCTGGGGCTCGCTACGCCAGACGACGAGCTCGCCGACGCCGACGGCGTCGCCGACGGCGTCGCCGAGGTCGGCGTGGTAGTGGTGGGCGTGTCCGAGGCCGACGGGCTAGCCGCCCCGGACGGACTCGCCGAGCCAGTCGGCGTGGTCACGGTGGCCGGAGTGCTGTGCTCGCTGACCGCGCCCGCGGCATCGGTCGCGCTGACTGTGTAGGTGTAGCGAGTGTCCGGCTGGACCTGCGAGTCGGCGTAGGACGTGCTGGCGGTGCTCGCAATCTCGGTGCCGTTCCGGTACACGCGGTAGTGCACGACAGCACCGCTGTCAGAATTCTCGCGCCAGCTCAGCGCTACCTTGGCAGCGCTGACCGCGCTGGCGGTCAGATGGGTCGGAGTGCTCGGGGCGCTACTGCTGCCAGACCGGCCGTAGCGGCCTGCTGCCAGGTGAGTCCGGAACTGCTGGCTGCTGGCTGTCAGCCTGGCGCTGCTGCCCGTCAGGTGAGGCAGCGCGACGCCAAGCACGGCAGCCATGACAGCAACCGTCGCGGCGATCACCGCGATGGCGGCACGGCGGCGGCTTCGGGCTTTCTTGGCGAGTCTGCGAGCAGTACGAGTTTGCGCGGTGGCGGTATCGAGCCTGGTCCGCGTCTTCCTGGGGAGCATGCGGGGGTGTCTCCTCTTCGGTAGGCGGCTAGGCGTCAGGAACCGGTTGGAACCCGGCGCGCTCACCAACAGTAGAGGACACTATGCATGAAAAGGTGCAGAATACTCAAAAAAGTTTGAACGGTATGAGAAGCGAGAGGGAACCCGATTCTACCCCGGAATAGGATGAGAAGCAAGATCGATCTGCATACCCAGCAAAACGCTCGAGCCGGGCGCTGCTGTCAGGGGAACGTCTGCTAGATCGAGGCAGCTTGCGGCGTGGCCGACCGCGCGGAGAGCCGCAACGGTCGCACAGTGCCGTCCGCGGACACCAGGACGTCGGCGATGCGTTGCCCCGCCTTGCCGTCCCACAGGGCCGGTGCCCGGCCGGCAGGCGGATCCTCGATGACCCGGCAAGCCGCTGCGACGATCCGCTCGGGCGTCCGCCCGACCACCTGGTTGGTGCCCTCGGCCACAGTTATCGGGCGCTCGGTGTTGTCCCTGAGCGTCAGGCACGGGACTCCCAGCACCGTCGTCTCCTCCTGCACGCCCCCGGAGTCGGTCAGCACCAGGCGCGCCGACGCCTCCAGCGCGATGAAGTCCAGGTAGCCGACCGCAGGCACCACCCGGACGCGGTGCGCCGGGCCCGCGCTGCCCAGCCGCTGTGCGGCTCGGGGATGGGCCGGCAGGACCAGCGGACAGCGCCTGGACACCTCGGCCAGCGCGCCGAGCAGGGAGTCCAGGGTCGCCTCGTCGTCCACGTTTGCCGGGCGGTGTAGGGTGACGAGGCCGTAGCCGCCAGGCTCCAGGCCGAGCCTGGACAAGATGTCGCTGGCTAGTGCGCGGTCGAGGTTGGCGAGCAGGGTATCGACCATGACATTGCCCACCAGGTGCACCTGATCCTCGCCGCAGCCTTCGGCCGCCAGGTTCGCGACCGCGTCGGGGGACGGGGCGAAGAGGAAGTCGCTGATCCTGTCGGTGACCACGCGGTTCACCTCTTCGGGCATGGTCGGGTCGCGGCTGCGCAGGCCCGCCTCGACATGCCCGAGAAGCGCATCGGACTTGGCCGTGACCAGCGCGCAAGCCAGGGTGGAGTTCACGTCGCCGACCACGACGACGGCATCGGGGCGCAGCCGCTCGAGCAGCGGCTCGAACGCGGTCATTACCCGGCTAGTCTGCGTCGCGTGGCTACCCGAGCCAGCCCCTAGGTGGTAGTCCGGGCTGCGGAGCCCGAGATCGGCGAAGAACACCTCGCTCATCGCTTCGTCGTAGTGCTGGCCAGTGTGCACCAGGACCACGTCGGCTCCGCGCTCTGCCAGCGCGTCGAGGACGGGCTTGACCTTCATGTAATTCGGCCGGGCGCCGGCCACGCACGCGATCCGCACGGCTTCGCCGCCTCACAGCAGCTCGACGTTGGGACCGACCAGCCGGTTGCGGCAGTCCAGGCAATACCGCGCGTGGGTCGCTACCTCGGCAAAATCGAAGGCATCGTGGTCGGTCAGCAGCACCACTGCGTCGGCCCCGGAGAGCTCCTCCCGGCTTGGATCCACCCGGGTGACGAGTGAGTCCACCGCCGTCGCCTCGACCACATGCGGGTCGGCCGCACGGACCTGGGCTCCCAGCCCGACTAGCAGCTTGGCGACCCGAAGGGCAGGGGACTCGCGCGCGTCACCGGAGTTCTTCTTGTAGGCCAAGCCCAGCAGCAGAATGCGCGCACCGTGCACCGGGCGGCCGCGGGAGTTGAGCGCCACCATCAGCCTGTGCGCGACATGGTCCGGCATGTGCTTGTTGATGTCGTTGGCCAGCTCGACGAAGCGGAAGCTGCGATCGAGCGCGCGCTCCACCCGCCAGGACAGGTAAGAGGGGTCGATCGGGAGGCAATGACCGCCAACGCCGGGGCCAGGGGTGAATGGCATGAAACCGAACGGCTTGGTGGCAGCGGCGTCGATGGCCTGCCAGACATCCAGCCCCAGCTCGTGCGCGAACATCGCCACCTCGTTCACCAGGGCGATGTTCACGTGCCTGAAGGTGTTCTCGATGAGCTTGGCGAGTTCGGCCTCGCGCGGCGAGGACACGGGCACGGTCCGCTCGACCAGGCTGCGGTAGAAGCCCTCCACCGCGGCCAGCGATTTCTCGTCGA
>JASHSO010000130.1 GCA_030038715.1 Streptosporangiaceae bacterium | reverse complement strand
GACTGCCCGCGGGATGGACTTGCCCGAGCCGCTGCTGGCCGGGCTCCGGCGCGCGGCCGCGGACCTCGAGCTGGACCCAGCTCTGCACCTCTGAGTCGACACAGCGGCGCTGGGAGCGCCGCCTGCGCGACCTGCGCTCGCTATGCGCCGTCCCGCCTCTGGTCGTGCGCCGACGCATCGGGCACGGCCGACGATGGGTCGGCAGCCGAAGTCGGTTGCGGCGCCTGCAGCCGTCGCGTGGCCCTGGTCCGCAGCAGCCCGCCGGCCACCGTCACCGCGGTGCCCAGGAACACCAGGTTGAACAGCACCAGCAGGATCACTGCGACACGGGCGAGCTGGCCTGCGGCGTGCACGTCGCCGTACCCGACGGTGGACAGCGTCGTGACCGTGAAGTACAGCGCGTCGGTTTTGGTGCGCAGGCCGTCGAACTGGCCAGGCATCTTGGCCAGCAGGAAATAGGCCTCGGCGAAGAACATGACGGCGATGCACAGCAGGATGCCCAGGCCCTGCAGCTGGACGTCTGGTCCCGCACGCAGCGCCTTGCCGACCAGCAGCACGATCAGCCCGCTCAGCACCACCAGACCCACCGCGAATAGCAGCGCCCACGATGTCTCGCTCAGCCTGCCGAGATCCGGCAGCAGGTAGTAGATCGTGGTCAGGATTGCCACTGTGGCGACAATCCGCAGCAGGGCCAGATAGTTCGTCCTCATATGCCGATCATTACCCGCCGCGGGCGGGCTCGCCTTCAGGCTTGCCGCCCCGGGCGCGGCCCGCCGCCCTCATCAGGCATCCTGCTGACGCCGCGGGCGACTCCGAAGGAGGCCGCGTATCAGCAGGTGGGGGCGCGGATGGCCGGCCCGCCAGCCGCTCATCCGGACCGGGTGATGCCGCCCGTGGCGCCGCCCGCGAACACTGGTGGCATGCTGCACGTTCGCGTGGTGAGCCCTGCGCACGTGACGGGGCGGCTGGTAGACAGCCTGGCAGCCGATGGCGGCGTGCTGAACATCGTCGTGCTGCCCGCCGCGGCGATCCACCCCGACGGCGATGCAGTGCAGTTCGACGTGCTGACCAGCTCGGCCAATCCGGTGTTGCGGCGGCTGCGTGACTTCGGCTTGGACCGGGATACTTCGGTGGCGGTAGAGGCGGTAGACGCAACCATCGCCGACCGGGCGCAGCCGGGCCGGGCGGAGCGCAGATACCACGGTGAGCGGGCCCCGGTGTGGGAGCTGGTGGAGGCCAGGATCGCCGAGGGGGCCGAGTACGCCCCGAGTTTCTTCGCCCTGCTTGTGTTCGCCGGGATGATCGGCGCTTGCGGCATCCTGGCGAACTCGCAGATCCTCATCGTTGGCGCGATGGTGGTCGGCCCCGAGTACGGTGCGATCGTCTCGGTTGCCGACGGAATCGACCGGCGAGACTGGCGGCCAGTCGGCCGGGGTTTGCTCGTGCTGGTGGCTGGCTTCCTGGTCGCGATCGGCGTGACGCTGCTGTTCGCGCTGTGCATACGCGGGGTGGGGCATACGCCGAGGCTCTACCTGCACGGCGTGCGCCCGGTCTCGGATCTGATCAACTCGCCGAACCTGATCTCGGTCGTGGTAGCCGTGGTGGCCGGCGTTGTCGGCGTGGTGTCGCTGACCCTGGCCAAGACGGGTGCGCTGATCGGGGTGTTCATCTCCATCACGACCATCCCCGCTGCAGCCGATATCGGAGTGTCGATCGCGTACCAGAGCTGGCGCGAGGCCAGGGGCTCGGCGCTCCAGCTAGCGCTGAACGTGGCTCTGCTCATCATCGTGGGCGCGCTCGCGCTGCGCGGGCAGCGGCTCATCTGGCGCGGCTGGGGACACGCCGCGCAGTCTAGGTCCTAGCCCTTGTGCCGCCACGGGGGCACCGACGGACCACATCCGCCGGTAAGCGCCGGCGGAGCGAAGCAGGCCGGCATGCGTGCCGCGCTCGGCAACCCGGCCGCGGTCGAGCACCACGATCTCGTCAACCTGGTCCAGGCAGTCCAGCTCGTGCGTGATCAGCAGCAGGCTGCGGCCCGCTGTGATCGCTAGCAGGTCGGTGAGCAGCGCGTGACGGCTGTCCGGCTCGAGGCTGGCGGTCGGTTCGTCGAGTATCAGCAGCTCCGGATCCGCCAGCAGCGCCCTGGCCAGGGCTATCCGCTGCCGCTCGCCGCCCGAGATGGCCGCCCCGTTGGCCCCGGCTGGGGTGCGGAAGCCGTCGGGCAGCGACCGGATCCAGGGCAGCAGGCGGGCCCGCGCGGCCGCCTCGGCCAGCTCGTCATCGCTGGCGCCGGGCCTCGCGAGCCGCAGGTTGTCGGCGATCGTGGTGTTGAAGATGTGGGGGTCCTGCGGGCAGCCCCCGATGATGGTGCGCACGTCGTCTGCGGCATAGCTGGCCAGGTCGTGTCCGCACAGCGTGGCGCTGCCACCCGCTAGCTCGCAGAATCGCAGCAGCACGGCGGCTACCGTCGACTTGCCCGCGCCGCTCGGCCCGACCAGCGCGACTCGCCTGCCGGGTTCGAGGTCGAGATCGACGCCGGCCAGCGCGAGCGGTCCGTCCGGTACGTAGCGCACGCGCGCGTCATGCAGCTGGACGGACACCGGCCCGGTCGGCAGCGGCCGGGGATGCGCAGGCTCGCAGACCGGGTCGGGCGCATCCAGGACGCCGCAGATCCGGCGTGCCGACGTACGCGCGTGCCCGAGCTGCAGCGCCGCCGCAGGCAGCGGGCTGACCGCCTCGAACGCCGCCAGCGCCGTCAGGGTCAGCACCGCAAGCGGCACCCGGCTGAAGGTGCCCGACGCCACTGCCGCGACGCCAAGCACGAGCACTCCCCACAGCGTGAGGCCGGAGACGGCGGAGATCAGCCCGGTGCCCAAGCCCGATGCCGCAGCTGACCTGCGGGCGAGGACGGTCAGCTCGCCGTCGGCCGCGGCCACGCGCGCCAGCCCGGTGTCCTGCGCGCCGAACGCGTGCAAATCCGCCGAGCCACTCAGTACGTTGGCCACCGTGGCGGCGAGTTCGCCACGGGCTGGGCCCGTCCGGCGGCGAGCCGCCCGGTCGGCGATCGCGGCGATGGCGGGAACGGCCACCCCGGCGAGCACGAGCCCGGCAGCGAGCAGCCCGGCGGCCGGGACCAGGACCAGCAGGCAGGCGGTCACCGCTCCGGCGCCGACGAGCACGGCGGTCAGCGGCGGGGCGATGCCGCGGATGAACAGATCCTGAGTCGCGTCCACGTCGCTGACCAGTCGCGCCAGCAGATCGCCGGAGCGGAACTCGAACAGCCCGGCCGGGGCCAGTCGCTCGAGTCGCCGGTAGAACGCCACGCGCATGTCCGCCAGCACGCGAAACGCGGCGTCGTGCGCGGCGAGCCGCTCTCCGTAGCGGAAGACGCCGCGGCCGATGCTGAACGCGCGGACCGCTACCACCGCACCGGTGATCGCGACGATGTTCGGGTGCTGAGAGGCCCGCGCCAGCAGGAACCCGGACACGGCAAGCAGCGCGACCGCGCAGCCCG
>JASHSO010000129.1 GCA_030038715.1 Streptosporangiaceae bacterium | reverse complement strand
CTGCTGCGCCGACCGTCGTCATCAATTCTGGCGACGGGCTCAAGACCCCGGACGCGGTCGTTGGCGCGCTGCCCGCTGTCGAGCCCATCCCCGCGACGCTCGAGGCGTTCTCGGCGCGCGAACCCGTGGCGAGCTGCTGAGAGGCATTGCATGAGCGTGTCAGTGCGCATCCCGACGATCCTGCGGTCGTACACGGGCGGGAATGCTGTCGTGACTGCCGAGCCTGGAACGCTGCGGCAGGTCATAGCGGGCCTCGATGCCAGCTATCCGGGCCTCGGCGGGAGGCTGCTCGACGACGCCGGTCAGTTGCGCAGGTTCGTGAACGTCTACGTTGGCGAGGAGGACGTCCGGCTTGCGCAAGGGCTCGAGACGTTCGTGGCCGCCGGCGCACACGTGTCGGTCATCCCCGCTGTAGCAGGCGGCTGAGGCAAGGGCCTCCTGCGTCGGCGGAAGTTGCGGCCGCGGGCGGACGCGCCGCTGCGGGCAGGCTGGCCCAGCGAGGGCGGGTCGGCCCAGCGAGGGCGGGCTGGCCCGTCAATGGCCCCGCTGGCCTGCCCACTCGCCGTGGGTCGGCCCAAAGACAGGCACAAGATGCCGCACCCATGTGGCGCACGTTGTAGAGTCGTCTCCGGTCGCTGTTGGTACGGGAAGAGCGGCAAGCTGAGCTTGCTGGTGAAGCCAGGACTGCGTCGCGATCACCGGGTTCCGCGTAACAAGGGCGGGACTCCACAGCCCGAGCAAAGTTAGGGAGTTGTTGGTAATGGCTCAGGGCACCGTCAAATGGTTCAACGCGGACAAGGGCTACGGCTTCATCGCGGTCGACGGTGGTAGGGACGTTTTCGTCCACTATTCGGCCATCCAGTCGGATGGCTACCGCAGCCTTGAAGAAGGCCAGCGGGTCGAATTCGAGATCACGCAGAGCGAACGCGGGCCTCAGGCTGAGGCGGTTCGGGCCGTCTAGGTCCTCTGCATGACACCGTTGTGAGAGGCCCGGCACCATTGGGTGCCGGGCCTCTGGCATCCCCGGAATACCGGCCTGATAGCCTAGGTAGGCCACTGACCTGCGGATCCGTATCGCAGGGGATAGCCCGGCTTGCACTCTCATAGTGAGAGTGCTAAACATGTCGTTGGCACTCTCGGGGTGAGAGTGACAACGCAGTGACGTGATCGGGGCGATGAGGTCGGCTTGGCGGCAGGCAGGGACTGCCAGCCGGGACCGGCCGTCCGTCGCGGGCGTCGGCCCGGTCGGCACGCAGGCACAAAGTTCCGGGAGGACTGGAAGCCTATGGCAGCCAAGATGATCGCGTTCGACGAGGACGCCAGGCGCGGCCTCGAGCGCGGCATGAACCAGCTTGCCGACGCCGTGAAGGTAACACTCGGCCCGAAGGGCCGGAACGTGGTGCTCGAGAAGAAGTGGGGAGCCCCCACGATCACCAACGACGGTGTGTCCATCGCCAAGGAGATCGAGCTCGAGGACCCGTGGGAGAAGATCGGCGCCGAGCTTGTCAAGGAAGTCGCCAAGAAGACGGATGACGTCGCCGGCGACGGAACCACTACCGCAACCGTGCTCGCCCAAGCGCTGGTCCGCGGGGGCCTGCGCAACGTCGCGGCCGGCGCTAACCCGATGTCGCTCAAGCGCGGCATCGAGGCAGCGGTCGAGCGAGTGAGCGAGGAGCTCTCCAAGCTGGCCAAGGACGTGGAGACCAAGGAGCAGATAGCCAACACTGCCTCGATCTCCGCGGCCGACACCGCCATCGGCGAGATGATTGCCGAGGCCATGGACAAGGTCGGCAAGGAGGGCGTGATCACCGTTGAGGAGAGCAACACCTTCGGTCTCGAGCTTGAGCTGACCGAGGGCATGCGCTTCGACAAGGGTTACATCTCGCACTACTTCGTGACTGACCCAGAGCGGATGGAGGCGGTGCTCGAGGACCCCTACATCCTCATCGTCAACTCGAAGGTTTCGGCGAACAAGGACCTGCTGCCGCTGCTGGACAAGGTCGTCCAGTCGGGCAAGCCGCTGGTCATTATCGCCGAGGACGTCGAGGGCGAGGCGCTGGCCACCCTGGTGGTCAACAAGATCCGCGGGCTGTTCAAGTCCGTGGCAGTGAAGGCTCCTGGCTTCGGCGACCGCCGCAAGGCGATGCTGGGCGACATCGCGATCCTGACCGGCGGTCAGGTCATCAGCGAGGAAGTCGGCCTCAAGCTGGAGAACGCGGACCTGGACCTGCTGGGCAAGGCGCGCAAGGTCGTGGTGACCAAGGACGAGACCACGATCGTCGACGGCGCTGGCGACGCTGAGCAGATCTCCGGCCGGGTGAACCAGATCCGCACCGAGATCGAGAACACCGACTCCGATTACGACCGGGAGAAGCTGCAGGAGCGGCTGGCCAAGCTGGCGGGCGGCGTAGCCGTCATCAAGGCCGGCGCGGCGACCGAGGTCGAGCTGAAGGAGCGCAAGCACCGGATCGAAGACGCGGTGCGCAACGCCAAGGCCGCTGTCGAGGAGGGCATCGTCGCCGGCGGCGGCGTGGCCCTGCTGCAGGCCGGCAAGAACGCGTTCAAGAAGCTCGAACTGCTGGGCGACGAGGCGACTGGCGCGCAGATCGTGCGCCGGGCGCTGGAGGAGCCGCTGAAGCAAATCGCCATCAACGCTGGCCTTGAGGGCGGCGTGGTGGTCGAAAAGGTGCGGGGCCTGGAGCCAGGCCACGGCCTGGACGCGTCGACAGGCGAGTACGTCGACATGTTCAAGGCTGGCATCCCGGACCCGGCGAAGGTGGTTCGTTCTGCGCTGCAGAACGCCGCATCGATCGCCGGCCTGTTCCTCACCACTGAGGCAGTAATCGCGGAGAAGCCGGAGAAGGAGAAGGCACCCGCCGCTCCTGGCGGCGGCGACATGGACTTCTGACCGGCTGCGCGCGAGCGGGCCTGAGTCAGGAGCCAGGGGAGGCGGGTCCGGCGTTGCCGGAGCCGCCTCCACCCATGTTCCGGCCCGCCGGGCGGGCGCGCGGCCGACGGCGGCGGCCCCGCTTAAGCGCGCCCACTCCACAACGTGAACGCGGCGAGGGATTATCGGGGCATGAGCCCCCCTAGCGATCAACTTGTTCGCGACTACCTCAACCGGTTGTCGGTCGCAGCGCGCGGCAGGCTCAGCCCGGACGACCGACGTGCGCTAGTGGACCGGACGCGATACGTGCTACAGAACAGCACCGAGGCCGCAGGACTGCCGTCGGCAGTGGAGGTCGCCAGGCTGCTGTCGGGCCTCGGAGATCCGGTAGCCATAGTCGAGCAGGAGCGTGAACGGCTGGCCGCCATGCGCGGCGAGCAGGTGCCCTCGGCAGCTGCCCGAGCGCGCCGGATAGCTAAGGTACTGCGCCGGGAGCCAGGCTGGGCGAGCTGGCACTGGCCGAGCCAGCCGGCAACCAGCCCTCAGCTCGGGCAGTCGGTGCTGACGCCGATGCCCGAAGGCACGGCTAGCCCGGATCCGCCGGCTTCCGGCGAAGCAGGTCGATGGCCGCGGGTTGGCCCCGGCGACGTGACCGCTCCAACCGTGCCGCGGCAGTCCAAGGGACCCGACAACTGGCTGATGGACCTGATGTCACGGCCAGCAGAGCCGCCAGAGACGACCGACCCAGCCGGGCCTCCGCCCGATGACAGCATGGCCGATGACAGCATGGCCGATGACAGCGTGGCCGATGACACCGTGGCGGATGACAGCATGGCCGATGACACCGCGGCGGATGACAGCATGGCCGATGACACCGCGGCCGACGAGAATTGGCCGACACCCAGGTGGCCACGATGGCCGTCCGTCGTGGCCCGGAGTGCAAACCAGCCGAGCGCTCAGCAGGAGATCGCTGGTTCCGAGCCTCCGGAGGACCTGACCGGGCAGGCAGACGCTGAAGGTGATCGCAGGACGCGTCGGCTGCCTGGCTCCCAGTACTGGCCGCCTATCAGGGAGCGCGCCGCCCGGCTCGCCACAGGCGGCGCGCGCTTGTTCACCCGGCAGCCCGTCGAATGCGTCGCCGTGCTGCTGCTGGGCCTGGGCGGAGCTATCTACCCGCCAGTATGGCTACTAGGCGCGGCCACGGCACTCGCTTCACGGTTGTGGGACTACCGCGACAAATGGACCGGACTAGCGATCCCGGTCCTGCTCACCGTGCTCGGGACAGCCATCGGCGTGGCCAGTGCTGGAGGCCGCGGCACGTTGTCTGGTGACGTGCACGCGGGCTGGGTCGTCGCCGACGTCCTGTCCCGGGTCTCCGCCCTCCTCGGGGCCTGCTATCTCGGCTGGCGCGTCCAGCGCGGGAAGCGGCCGCCGGCAGTTCCGCCATGGCACAGGCAGCACCATCCCGGCTGAGCGTTAACGCGTTTTGCCGCCGCGACGGCGAGGGTATCGTGCTCTAGTGACCTCTGCTGGCCTGCTCCGCTGCGTGCCAGCTCATTTCCCGGCCTTGCGCGCGATCCCGTCCCAGCACCATCCGACGTGCGAGGCCGCGGAGGACGTGGTCCCGGCAAAGGCTGGGGCCACGTCTATGCGAGCTGGCCGCTGCTGGCCGGATCCGGGCTTGCCGGATGCCTGCCACAGTCAGGCTGCCGCGACAGCGCCGGGAGCGGCCCGCAACCGATAGCCTTACTCGCGCGCCCACACCGCGCAGTTGTCTCGTTCCTTCTCGCGTAAGGTCTCGCTCGTGCCTACTGGCAAGGTCAAGTGGTATGACGCCGAACGAGGTTTCGGCTTCCTCACCCGTGACGACGGTGGTGAGGTCTTCGTGCATTCGACCGCGCTTGAGCCTGCCGGGAGCGCGTTGCGACCTGGTCAGCGAGTGGAGTTCGGAGTAGCCGAGGGCCGTCGCGGTACCCAGGCGCTGCAGGTCCGCGTGCTGGAGCCGCCGCCGACTGTAGCCAAGGCCGCCGTCCACAGGAAGAGCCCGGACGAGATGGTCGTGATCATCGAGGACCTGATCAAGCTGCTGGACGGCGTCTCGAATACCTACCGCAGGTCGAAGCATCCGGACAACCGGGACGCCAAGAAGATCGCTTCTGTGCTTCGTGCCGTGGCCGCGGACCTTGAGGCCTGACCGGGGCGGCTCGGCCTCGTTACTGCCCTGATCCTGCGCCAGCTGGCTGCGACCGCAAGATTCTTCGCCGCCGCCGCAGCAGCAGCACGCACAGCGTCAGCGCAAGGCAGACCGCGCCAGCCGTCAGGCCGGCGAAGCCGCTGCCGGTTAGTGACAGCAACACGCCGATGAGAGCGCCGCCGACGAGCGCGAGCTGGTGGACGGTCTCGGAGAACGCGAACGTGGACGCGCGGGTCTGGTCGGAGATCACGCGCTGCAAGATCGAGTCCAGTGCGACCTTGACCAGCGTCTGGCCGATCGCAGCGGCCAGCATCACCGCTAGGACTGCCCACAGCGAGAACAGCATCGCTGCGGCGATGGTGACCACCGTGGTCAGGATCAGGACCGTGTAAATCATGAGCTGCGGCGCCCGGGAGCGCAGGGCCGAGCCGATGCCGGTGCCGATCACCCCGCCGGCCGACAGCGTCAGCGCCAGCCCGCCAAGCGCAACTTTGTCTGATATGTGGCCAAAATGCTCACTGCGCAGGATAAAGGCGAGAAAGAACAGCATGAAGCCATAGAAGACGCGAATGGCGGCATTAGCCCGCATAGCCTCGGCTGCCACCGGCCCGACCTTCGGGATGGTAAACGGCTTGCGCCGCGCCCGCACCGGCACTGTCGCCCGCAGTGCTGGCCGGGTCGCAGCAGTCTCGCCGTTCGGGCTGGTGTCGCCGGTCGCGCTGGCTTCGCCGTCCGCCGCTGCGCTGGGCACCGCGGGATCGACCCGGTCGGGCAGTCGCAGGCCCAGCAGCATCGCCGCCAGGTAGATGACTGTCCCGACCCGCAGCACCCAGGCGGCACCGCCGCCCTTGCCGCCCATGATCTCGTCGATGCCGAGTGCGACGCCGGCGCCAATCGAGGTGGCGATCAGCGAGCCGAGGTTGGCCCGGGCGTTGGCCGTCACCAGCGTCATCTCGCGCGGCAACAGGCGCGGAGTGACCGCCGCCTTCGTCACGGTGTATGCCTTCTGCAGCACCAGCACGCCGAATGCCGCGGGCAGCAGCGTTACCGCCGAGTTGTACTGCACCCCCCCGGCCATGCCCCAGCACAGCAGTCCGCGGGCGAGCAGGGTGCCCATGAGGATGTACCTGTTGCCCTGCCTGACCCGGTCGAGCAACGGTCCGATCAGCGGCGCAAGAATGGCATAAGGCGCAATAGTTATGAGCAGCGCGAGCACTACCCGGCTGCGTGCCTCGTCGACCGACGTGCTGAAGAACAGGCTGTCAGCGAGCGCAATGGTGACGAACGCATCGCCGATGCTGCCGGCTGCCGTCAGCTCGATCAGGCTGGACAAGCCGGTACGGCCAGCGCCAGATGCGCTGCTCATGCGATGCACGATGCGCCCGGCCCCGCCTGCCGCGGCCGCTCCGACCCGGGCGGCGCGCTGCGAGGCCGAAACGAACGAACGGCTGGCTCGTCGCGCCCGTTCGCCGGTCACAGTGCCTCCCATGGCTCAAGTATTCTTCTTCCTCGGGCCAGCACAACACGCGTTGCGCGCGTGGCGGACAGATAACCGCCTTGAGCAGGCGTGCCCGGCCGGATCAGTGGAAGAATCAGGTGACGTGAGCCCAACGCGTACCCGCACCGCCGTCGTCGACGAGCTTTGCGCTCAGGCCGTCGACCTGGCATCCGCGGCTGCCGTCCAGCTGGCCGGACCGGCCCAGGTCGGCGAGCACGTCGGACTGCAAGCCGACTGCGAGCGGGTCGTCACCCATCTGTTCCGCTGCCTGGACCCCGCGTACGTGGGGTGGCGCTGGGCGGTCACCGTGACCCGGGCGGCGCGGTCGAGGACCGTGACCGTCAGCGAGGTGGTGCTGCTGCCCGGGCCGGAGTCGCTGCTCGCGCCGGAATGGGTGCCATGGAGCGACCGGGTCCGGCCCGGAGATCTGGGCGTGGGCGACCTGATGCCCGCGGCTTCCGACGACGAGCGGCTGGTCCCCGCGTCCATGCTCGAGGGCGATGACGGCGTGCTGGACTGGGACGACAGCAGCGCCTGGGACGAGGGCAAGGAGCTGGCGGCTTCGCTGGGCATCGTCGCCGAGCAAGACGAGCCGGGCGTTGCGGTGCCGGGCAGGGCACGCGTGCTGTCGGCGATCGGCCGAGACGTCACGGCTGCCAGGTGGTACTCAAGCGAGCACGGGCCGGGGACTCCGCTCGCCCGTGCGGCGCCGGGGCCGTGCGCCACCTGCGGCTTCCTGACACCCCTCGCGGGTCCGCTCGGCCGGGTCTTCGGTGTCTGCGCTAACGAGTACGCACCCGACGACGGCCGGGTGGTGTCGCTCGACCATGGTTGCGGCGCGCACTCCGAAGCGGTCACGACCGGGGCCGGTCCGCGGGCGATGGGCCCGGTGATCGACGAGGTCGGCTATGACCTCGTCGACACTCCCGGCGTTGCCTTGGCTGACACCGTCTTCGAGTCACTCGACCACAGCGAGCAGTAACTACTGCGGTGCGTTCTCGCCGCTGCCGCCCTCGGCGTGGGCTGCAGCGTTCTCGCCGCTGCCCCGCTCGGCGTGTTCTGCGGCGTCCTGGCGGACAGGGCCGCGGCGGCGGGCAGCCCGTTCCCGCGATCGCTTCAGATGCGGGACGTAAACGAGGCCGAAGAGGCCCATGAAGCAGCCGAACGCCGCGACCCATATCCACCACCGGTCGGCCGGCGCCAGCTCGTCTCGCACGGCCACCAGCACGATCAGCGCGACAGCCCAGCCCACCGTACCCACGCCGGTGATGAGCAGGTCGTGGCCCTCCAGCGGCGGTGGGGCTGGCCGCTGTGGCTGCGCGGGTCGGCGCGAGCGAGCCCGGCGCTGACCGGCACGCTGCACGAGATGCCGCACAGGATGCTGCACGGAGCCCAGGCTAGCCGGGTTGCGAGAAGACACAATGTGCGGCCGGGCGAGAGCAAGTTGGCATGCGGGGCATGCTGCGCGGCAGCCGCAGCCGTGCGACGATGCTGCCGGGACCTGGCTGCACCGTCCCGGCCGACGGGTAGCGGTGCAGGGCGGCTCCCACTCCATCTAGCGCGGCTAACTGGTCCGACGGAATACGCATTCCAGCGCTATGGTTAGCAAAAGTAATGACCCAGGTTAACGAATATGACGACTCCACAGCAGACCAGGTCCGACGCCGGGCTGGCGACGGCCCTGCGGATTTCAGTGAGTCGGCTTGCGCGACGGCTGCGCGCCGAGCGGCTGGCGCATGGCCTCGAGCCTGGTCTATCCGACACCCAACTGGCCGCCCTGGCGGCGCTGGAGCGGCACGGGGCGATGACGCCGGGCGAACTGGCCGAGCACGAGAAGGTACAGCCACCCTCGATGACGCGGGTTATCGCGGCTCTGGAGGACCGCGGCCTGGTCGTGCGCGGGCCGCATGCGACGGACAGGCGTCAGGTAATGCTGACAGCAACCGAGCACGGCAAGGCGGTCGTGCGGCAGTCGCGGACGCTCCGGGAGGCCTGGCTGGCGCGACGGCTGCAGGAGCTGAGCCCGCAGGAGCGGTCGACGCTGCGAGCGGCAGCGCCGATCCTGGAGAAGCTCAGCCAATCCTGACCAAGAGCCGCCGGATCGGCCGCACCTTTGGCTCGCTGCACACTCGCAACTACCGGCTGTTCGCAGCTGGCCAGGTGGTCTCGAACACGGGCAGCTGGATGCAGCGCGTGGCGCAGGACTGGCTGGTGCTGGAGCTGACCCACGACAGTGGGACCGCGCTGGGCATCACGACCGGACTGCAGTTCCTGCCGCTGCTGGCATTCAGCCTCTGGGGCGGGGTCGTCGCCGACCGGTATGCCAAGCGGAGCATCCTGATGATCACCCAGGCGGCCATGGGCGTCCTTGCCCTGGTCCTGGGCGTGCTGGCACTGACCGGAGCCGTCCGCCTCTGGCAGGTCTACCTGCTGGCTTTCGCGCTCGGCATGGTCACGGTCGTCGACAACCCGACTCGGCAGGCCTTCGCCGTCGAAATGGTCGGCCGGGACGCGATGGCCAACGCGATCGCGCTGAACAGCGCCGTGTTCAACCTGGCGAGAATCGCCGGTCCCGCGGTCGCCGGGCTGGTGATCGGCTTCCTGGGCACCCCCGCCGCGTTCCTGCTGAATGCTGCCTCGTACGGCGCCGTGCTGATCGGCCTGAAGCTCATGCGACCGGAAGAGCTGCACCAGGCCGCCAAGGTGCCGCGAGCGCGCGGCCAGCTCCGCGAGGCCATGTCCTACGTGCGGGGCCAGCCGGTGCTGTGGATGCCGCTGGTCCTGATCTTCTTTGTTTCCACGTTCGGCATGAACTTCCAGGTGACCACGGCGCTGATGTCTCGTACGGTCTTCCATACCAGCGCCACGGCGTTCGGCTTCGCGTCTGCGGTGTTCGCGCTTGGCGCGCTGGGCGGAGCCCTGCTGGCCGCTCGCCGCAGCAGGCCTACGCTGCGGCTACTGATCGCCACCTCGCTCGCCTTCAGCGTGTTCGAGATGGTCACCGGCGTCGCGCCGGATTACCTGACCTTCCTGGTCGCGCTGGTGCCGACCGGGCTCGCCATGCTGACGTTCACCACTGCGGCCAATTCCAGCACCCAGCTCAAGACCACACCAGACATGCGCGGTCGCGTCATGGGGCTGTACATGCTGGTCTTCCTGGGTGGGACGCCGATCGGCTCGCCGCTGGCAGGATGGGTCGCCGCCGAGTATGGGGCGCGGATGAGCATGGTCGCGGGGGGCGTGATCTCGCTGGTCGCCACGATCGCGGTGACCGCCATGCTGGCCCGCCGTCGCGGTGTCCGCATCCGGTCCTATCTACGGCCTGCGGTGCTGGCTAGGCTTGGGGCCTGATCAAGCCTGGAACTCGGAGCAGTAGCGCCGTGAGGCTGTTCGTGGCGATCATGCCGTTGGCGGACGCGCTGGCGGAGCTGGAGTCTGCGGTGGCGCCGCTGCGGTCATCCCGGCCGGACCTGCGCTGGACCGGTGCCGAAGCCTGGCATCTCACGCTGGCG
>JASHSO010000128.1 GCA_030038715.1 Streptosporangiaceae bacterium | reverse complement strand
GTCGAAGTCGTCGCACCAGGCGCTAGCCACCGGGTAACCGTCGGCCCGCAGGATGCCGGGAACCTCGGTGAGGTACTCCTCGCCAGTGGCCTTCGCGGGCGGTACTCGCTTGACCGCGTCGGCAAGCAGGCCCCCGTCGAAGGCGAACATGCCCGAGCTGACCTCGGTGACCTTGCGCTGCTCCGGAGTAGCGTCAGCCTCTTCGACTATCGCGGCTATCCCGCCTGCTTCGTCGCGGATGATCCGGCCGTAGCCATACGGGTCGGATGCCCTAGTCGTCAGCGCGGTCACGGCAGCGCCCGACGCCTGGTGCTCGGCTACCAGCCTGGCCAATGTGCTGCCGCGCAGCATCGGGGTGTCGGAGAAGAGGACGACCACGGTACCGGGGATGACCCCGTTCGCCTCGATCACGGTGCGGACGGCGTGCCCAGTCCCCCACGAGCCGGCCCGTTCCTGCACGATGAGCTCGGCTTCGGCGAAGTGCATCCGGACGTGCTCAGCCACCTGACCGCGAGCGTCGCTCACGACGATGATGAGCCGACTGGGGGCTATCTCCCTGGCAGCGGCGACCACGTGCCCGAGCATCGTGCGGCCGCATACCTCGTTCAGCATCTTCGGGGTGTGGGCCCTCATTCTGGTGCCCTCGCCCGCCGCGAGGATGATGACGGCGGCCGGACCGCCGGTAGCACTCACTCGGCTCGGCTCCTCACTGTCACGTCGGTGCTGCGCCGTCCGTCCGTGTGACGTGGGTCGTTGTCGCGCGGGTTCCCTGGCCAGGGCCGCGCCATCTCGGCTGCCCCACCGTTGTCGCCGTGGCAACGGGCCGCACACCAAGTTAACGCGCCTGACCTGGGCAGGATACCGTCCTGTTACCCGACAGAGTTCCGGCGGGCTACAGCGCACTGCCTGCGAAATGATGCTAAAGCGCGGTACGCAGTCATCGGCGGGATTTTGCCCACGTCACCGGGCAGGTTGAGCTGTCGCGGATGGCCTGGTAGCAGTTGCGGGGTTCGGTTAGTCAGACCTTGGTTCACCTCCACGTTTCGGTCTTCGGCCGCAGCGGGGCTGCCCGCTGCTGTCATGACCGAACTCGATGAAGCGCTCCGGGTGCACGTCGCCCTGTGGCCAACACCAGCCGAACCTTCTCGGCCGTCCTACAGCGGACGGCACGCTGACTCTGCCAGGTCTAGCTGCATCCGGGGCGCAGGCCCGAACCTGGTGGCAGCCTGCCCGGTGAAAGCGAACCCGGCCTTCTCGTAGAAGCCAACAGCGGCCGGGTTGGCGGTCACCTCGACTTGACCTGCTCCGAGGCGGCGCGCGATCGCGAGCAGGTCCAGCAGCAGACCGCGCCCGGCGCCATGCCTCGTCCAGTCCGGATCCACGAACAGGTCCTCGACCTCGAACACGGGCCCGTCGGATCGCCAGGTCGCTAAGCCGATGGGGACGCCATTCGCAATGGCCATCCGAGTCCGGCCCTCGACCACCGACAGATCTGGAAACTCAAGTGCGTCAGGATGAGCGAGCAGGACGGCTCGGTCACTGTCGTTGGACAGCGACGCCCGCCGGTAGAGCGCACGCAGCACAGGCAAGTCCCCCGGGCGGGCAGCACGGATCGCGAACGAGGCCACGGCTTCAGCATGACGCATCACCACCAGACCTGGCGCACGAAGCGGGCCGAAACACGACGCCTCGACCGCGTGCATCCAGCACGGTCACCGACGGTCCTTGCCGGTATAGCGTGATGGCGTGGAGCCAACGAACGGCCAGGATTACCGGGACCTTGCACGGGCCCTCGTGGGACTACTGGACGTGGCGCGCCGCACGCTGAGCGATGAGCCGGCTACCTCCGAGCTCGTCGGCCGCGTTACCAGCCACCTGGGGTGCGGGCTGTCGGAGGTCGTGGCTGTCCACGAGCGGTTCCCGATCTGGGATCACGTGAACGTGCAGTGCGGCGTCGATGCCTACCTTGCCCGTCATGGCAGTGCGGGCACGTGGTTTGGCATTGCCGCCGGGATGATGCGCCCGCATCAGGATCTGCTGTCCCGGCTGGCGGCCCCCGCGCCGGGCCCGCTGGGAAGGGCGGGCAGCGCGAGCTACGGCACGGCTGCCACGGGGCCGGAGACCGACACCGAGGTGGTGGCGCTAGGACTGATCGCCACGACCGCGCCGGAAGGCGCGCCGGTGGTGATCGGACTGCGGGCGGAGCGCGAGTTCGGCCCGCCCTACGGGGACCTGGAGATCCTCGCGGCGAGCCGGGATGCGGCGTCGGCGACACGGACGGAAATAGCGCGGCTGTCGGCCGGGCACAACGTGTTCCGCGGACAGGTGCTCAGCTTCGGCGAAAGCGAGCATCGCGGCAACGAGCTTGTCTCTTTCCTCCCGCGGATACCCCTGGATGCGCAGGAGGTGGTGTTCCCCGCCGGCCTTCTGGAGTCCATCGAACGGCATGTCGCCGGGGTAGGCGCCCTAGCCGGGGAGTTGCGGAATGCCGGCCAGCATCTCAAGCGCGGCCTGTTGCTGTACGGGCCGCCTGGAGCCGGCAAGACTCATACAGTCCGCTACCTGACCGGCAAGCTCACCGAGACCACCGTCGTCCTGCTGACGGGCCGGTCCATTCGGTTCGTCGAGTCTGCCGCCGCGCTAGCGCGCCGCCTGCAGCCTTCCATGGTGGTGCTGGAGGACGTCGACCTGATCGCCATGGACCGTGACTTTAGTGCCGGGGAGAACCCGCTTCTCTTCACGCTCCTGGACGCGATGGACGGAGTCGGCGCCGACGCAGACGTGACGTTCGTGCTGACCACGAACCGGGCCGACATTCTGGAGCACGCACTCGCCGACAGGCCGGGCCGGGTGGACCTGGCCATCGAGGTCCCGCGGCCGGATGCGGGTTGCCGAGAGCAACTGCTACGGCTTTACACCCGCGGCGTGGCATTCGACGGCGACCCGTCCGTGATTGTCGCGGCCACGGAGGGCGTGACGGCGTCGTACATCAAGGAACTGGTCCGCCGAGCCGTTCTGGTCTCGCTGCGCGCCGGTGATCGGCCTCCGGTAGTGCGCCAGCCGCATTTCGACGAGGTGCTGGCGGAGATGAGCGCCCAGCACGAGTCACTCACTCGCTCGCTGCTTGGCAACGCCGAGCCCGGCTCACGCTCGCTGCCCGCAGTCCGGCGCTCACGTGGATAACGGCATGGGCAACCTGAGACTGCGGCATGCGTCTTACACGTGAGGGCTTTTGCCGGGAGGAGGCTGGCGTGAGGATGGTCGGGACCTCAGGCACTTGGCGGCGCTTCAGCAGAACCGCACGATGCGTAACTGCCAA
>JASHSO010000127.1 GCA_030038715.1 Streptosporangiaceae bacterium | reverse complement strand
AGTACAGGACCCCGAAGCCCGCGGCGGCTTCGAGCTGGAACTCGTCCATGAACCGGTTGCCGTACTGCGTGAACGGCCCGCCGTGAACGTTCAGCAGCGTCGGGTACCTCTCGCCCGGCCGAGCCCCGGCAGGCGGAATCGCCCAGCACTCCACCTCACTGCCGTCGGCCGAGCGGGCGACGAACCGTTGCGGAGAGCCGAGGCTGGTCGTCTCAGCGAAGGGCCGCGTCAGGCTGGTGAGCGCGTGCTCCTCGCGCTCACCGTCGTGCGGGTTCTCCGCGCTGAGGCTCTTGACGAACAGCTCCCCCGTGCTGGTGGGCGTGGCAGCCACGTATGCCAGCGTTCCGGCGGCCCAGCTCCAGTCCGATACCCAGCGGTCGCCGCCAACGATGATCTCCGGCTTCTGCGTCCCGTCGGCCTTGGCCTGGTAGAGGTGGACATTGCCGCTGTCTTCGGCCGAGAAGATCAGGTGATCCCCGATCCACGACGGACCGATGAGCAGGCCGAGCACCTGGCAGTTCCGGTCGAGGCTGGCGGTCAGGACGCGCTGCTGTCGCGAACTCAGTTCGAGCACACCGACCTGACGGTGGCGAGGGTGCTCCAGCGGCGTGCGGTTGACGTAGTAGGCCAGGTGCCGCCCATCGGGCGACCACGACGGACGCGCGTACACCGATCCGGTGCCAGTGAGGCGTTCCGGCTCGGACGCACCGTCGGCTCTTGCCACCCAAAGATCGTTGGCGAGGTCGAGATCCCAGGCCTCATGACGCGCGGACGTGAAAGCGATCTTGCTGCTGTCGGGTGACCAGGCCAAGCCATCGGCCTGGAAGGGCCCCGGTGTCACGGTGCGTGGCGTGGAGGAGCCGTCAGCTGCCACCACGAAGATGCGGTTGGGGCGGTCGAGTGTCCAGCCCTCCGCGTTCAGCCGATAGATCAGCCGCGTCACGCGCCGGGGCGGCATATCCCTGCCCTCCCTCGGCTGCCCTGGCTTGCCGTACTGCTCGCCGTCGGCGTCGCGCGCCACGAATGCCAGCCGACTGCCGTCCGGCGACCAGGCCAGCTCGCTGATCCTGCCGTGCCAGGAGCACACGACCATGCGCTCGCCCGCGGTAGCGATAGGCAAGATGCAGATTTCCGACGGGCCGTTCCCGGGCGGGGCGGAGACGAAGGCAAGCCTCCGGCCGTCCGGGGACCAGCGCGGCAGGACCTCGTGCCCCTGGCCGGTCAAGGGGTACGGCTGACCGTCCGCTGAGTCAGTGGCAGCCAGCCAGATCTGGCGTCGGTAAGTGTTCAGCTCAAGATCGGGGTCGCTGACGGTGAAGGCGACAGCCGATCCCGTCGGCGACACCCGCGGGTCTGCGACCTGGCGAAGCCTCGCGATGTCATCGGGAACCATGAGTGCTGGCGTGCTTGCCGTCCCTGTCATGTGCCGCCTCTCGCCTGTGCCGGAGGAGTGCGGGCCGAACCCGCCACCGAACTGAGCACCGCGCTCAGGAAGCCACAGTTACCAGATCGCCGATCGCGAGGTGGTTGAAGGCGACATGGGCGGTTGGAATGGGCAGCTCCACACAGCCGAGGCTCTGCGGGAACCCGTACGAGGCTCGCACGAACCCGTGCACGGCGTCGCCGCCGTTGAAGTAATTGATCCAGTACACCGGGTCGTCGTAGTAGCTGCCGTCGGGGTTGAACCCGCTCATGTAGTTGAACGAGTACCGGACGTAGATCGGATAGGTGCCGAGGGCGGTCGGCTCCTCGGGGATGCCGGTGTTGGCCGGCGTGGTGAGCACCACCCTGCCGTTCTCCCACAGGGTCAGCGTCTCCGGCAGGTTCTCCGAGACGTGCACGTAGGAGTAGGGCTCCGGGTCTGTCCGGTTGGCCGCGGCAGCGCGCAGCAGCGCCTGCCAGGAGGCGTCGGCGAGCTGGGCCACGGTCTCGTCATCGGCGGTGTAGCCGTCGTACGAGGAGCTGTTCGTGGCGGCCAGGAACGCCATCAGAGCGCCCTTGACCATAACGGTGGGCGAGCCGGGCTGCCACTGAGCCCGCAGCGAGGCCGGCGTCGATGGCCAGCGCCAGGAGAAGCTTCCCTTCAGCGGCCTGTCCAGCGTCGCTGCCTCACCCGCGAAGGTCGTCGGCGAGCGGACACCTGGCGCCGGAGTGAAGTCGAGCGGCAGGTAGTGCAGCTGGGCAAGGATCTGCTGCAGGCGGAGCACGGAGGCCTGTGTAACGGTGAAGTGGTAGGACCCCGAAGCGGTCAGTACCACCGAGCCAGCCGAGGAGCCGCCCACGACCGTCACTGGGCGGGCAAATGAGACCGTCACCGCCGTGCCGGGAGCGAAGCCGAGGCTTCCCGGGGTGAACACCAGCGTGTCGGCGTTGGGCTCGGTCCACGTTCCCGCTGTCTTTGGCGATACTCGCGGGCGGACCGTACCGAGTGCTTTAGCCACCGGCTCATTGAAGGTCAGGGTGATCGGATGGTCGAGCCCGGCGTGCGCGCTGCCCGGAGCCGGGTCCGCCGCCGCGACCGGCAATCCATCCCGCGGTGCCTGGACCCAGTCCACTGTGGTCGAGCGGGCCGCCAAGCGCTCCCACGGCCACGCCGCGGCCGCCACCTCAAGCGCGCCCCCCGACTCGTGCACCGGCACGGCAAGCTGGGCGGTGGTCGAGGGCTTACCTAGCCGAATGATCTGGGCGGGCTCGTCGCCAGCTCGGTAGTCAATGACGCTCACCGGGCGGTCGAAGCCGAGCGTCACGCGCCCGGGGCGCACTGAAACCGTTACCCGCGCCGACGGCGCGGCCGACGGCGTCCGCAGCGTGGCAGAGGTCGAGGCCCCGGAGCCCAGCAGCCAGCGAAGCCACGATGGCGGCGCGGCAGTGACGCGCACCCGTATCGTCCGGCCCTGCGGCACAGCAACGACGGGCACGAAGCCCGCGCCCTGGCGTGCCAGTGCGAGCGGCTGGCCACCACTGGTCGCGCGGATAGCGGTCACCTCGGTGCCAACGCCACCGAGATGCACCTGAACAAGCGCCTCCCCCGATGACACCGAGACTGCCGGACGCCC
>JASHSO010000126.1 GCA_030038715.1 Streptosporangiaceae bacterium | reverse complement strand
CGAACGACGTCTGGCGACTGTCGCGGCAGGTCAGGGCCACATCGGACCACATCGGCCTGCACCTGGCCATGTTCGGGTCTGCCTCCTAAGCAGTAGGCCGCAGGTTCGAGTCCTGCTCGGGGCGCATCATCGTGGCTGGTCGATTTATTTTGACATTGTCTTCCATACTAGGATCTATTGCCTACCAGCAATCGCTCTTTCCGGGCGGATCATATTGCCTGAACTGTTCCTATTGTCGAACAGCCAGCGGCGGGGGAGCCAAACGGGGAGCCAAAGTTACCTGTGTCGGCTGAACGCCGAACCCTAGCCCTCGCCGGACTTACGGCAGCGAAGCCGCAGCAGGAGCAGCTCGGCCTGCGCACCGGGCGAGCGAGCAGCGTGTCGCAGTCACCAGCCGTCAGGGCCTCGCCCGTCGCGAAGACCAGCCGACCGCGGGCGCCCCGCACCGCCAGCCCGGCATCGGACGGCGGGCAGGCCAGTTCGCTGCGGCAACCTCCCTGCTGCCAGAGACCACGCCCCCGAGGCTGCGGGCCGCGATGCAGCGAACACGGGAGCCGCGTCAGATGCGCGTGCCGGCTCAGGCTGTGTGGCGACCAAAGACGATTGTCCGTGGCCGTGAGCAACTTGGCCGTTCACAGCTTGGCCACCGGGGCGGGTCCATTCGGGGACCGGCTGTAACGCGAGTTCGCGGAGGCCAGCCTCGGGGCCGATGCCGACCCAGCCGTCGACCTGTTCGTTGACCGTCATGCTGAGTACCTGACAGTGGAACTGCCCGAGAACCAGCGGGTCCGGGCAGCCGGGGACGGTGTTCTCCAGGCGTCCGAGCATGCTAACGGCATGTCACCGCGCGCGAGACCGACCCGATTCGTGCCGATAGCGGAGCCAGATCCGGGCGTCGGCCTGGGCATTGGTCGGGTTTGCGCGGATCGCCGGGATGCCTCAGCCGGCGACGAGCTGGAGGATGGTCGTCACTAGCTCGTGCAGGGGGGCGGTGGTGATGATCTCGTGGTCGGCTGTCCGCCGCAGTCGCGGTTCGATCGCCGCGGCGTCGGCGAGCACCCGGCAGCGCTTGACCTGCCGAAGGAGTTGCTGGTCCTGGCCGCCAGCCGCTGCATCAGGATCTCCGTCGGCGCGCTCAGCAGGATGATGTGGTCGAACTGCGGATAGAAGCGGACCTGGTTTTCCTCGCAGCCGGCCACGAACAGGATGTCCGTGTCCTCCGTGGCCAGCAGCGCCGCGATGGCGTCTTCTCGCCACAGCTGGCGGCCGTCCGCAAGCACCTGGCACCAGCCGTCGTCGGTGTCGATGGCCTTGTACCCGCGGGCGGCAAGCTCGCGCACGACGGCGGACTTGCCGGTCGCCGACATGCCCGTCAGCAGAACGCGCTCCACGGCTGCAAGCCTAGGAGCAGTGCGGCTTCTAGTTCGCGAATGGGCGCAAGGGCTGTACGGCGGGCATCATCGATTGAAGTGGACGTGAAGAATCACCTCAGAGTGCGCGGGCGAGGTCCGGCAAGATGTGCTGGAGCCATTGCAGGCGTTCAGGCTCGTCGCTCACAAGTTGCGCTAGTGCTGGCAGGATTGCCCTGCGGTCGGGCAGCTCACTGTCCATCAGTCGTTCGCTCCCTGCTGCTGGATCTCCGACAGGGCGCGGCGGTAGACCTCCATCAACTGACGCCGGGTCTCGCTGTCCAGATATGGCTAGTTTCCTATAAGCGGATGATATCATTCATTCATGCGTAGTGATGCTCCGGCGCTGCTGCCGATCCTGCGGACGCGGCATCTGGCGGAGATTCTGACTCTGATCCTGTTGCACCCGGACACGGAGTACAGCCTCAGCGAGGTCGCTGCCGCGCTGGGCCTTCCGCTGACCACGGTGCAGCGCGAGGTGACCCGGCTTTCCAGCTCCGAGCTGATCCGGGAGCGCCGCGTGGGGCGCTCGCGGCTTGTGTCGGCGAATCCTGCCAGCCGGTATGCCAGGCCGCTGGCTGAGCTTGTCACGCTGGCGTTCGGCCCGCCGTTCGTGGTCGGCGAGGAGTTCTGTTCCCTTGGCGCGGTGGCAGTGGCAATCTACGGATCCTGGGCGGCGCGCTCGGCGGGCGTCGCGGGTCACGCGCCCAATGACGTCGATGTCCTGGTGATCGGGAAGGTGACGCGCCGTGACATGTACGAGGCGGCCGAGCGGGCCGAGCAGCGCCTTGGGCTGCCGGTGAATCCGGTCTTGTGCGCTACGTCGCGGTGGGCGCAGGCCTCGGACCCGCTGATCCAGCAGATCCGGTCGGCGCCGGTTGTCTGGGTGGTCGGCGAAGAGCCGCTGGACGGGGAGGCCTGATGCGGTGGACCGCGGGAGAGGCCGTGGTCGAGCGCCTGCTGACCGAGCAGCGCGTAGAGCGAGTGCAAGGTGCGCAGGCCGGCGGGGAATCGTGGCTGGAGGCGGGCCCGGCGTGCTCTGGAGGCGGCACGGACACTGGCGGAGTCAGCGCCGGACAGCAGCGTCGTCCTCGCCTACGACGCCGCCCGCCAGGCGTGCGTCGCTCTGCTGGCGCAGCAGGGCCTGCGCCCTACCACCGCCGGTGGCCATTACGCGATCGAGGAGGTGATGCGGGCGCAGTTCGGTCCCGTCCTGACTGCTTTCGGCGGGCTGCGCCGCAGGCGCAATGAGCTGGAGTATCCGCTCTACCCAACCGAGGAAGCTGACGAGGCCGAGGCTGCCGAGTCGCTGGGGACAGCCAGCGAGATCATCGAGTCCGTCGCCAAGCTGCTTCCCAACCTGGGTTTCTTCTGAGCCTCCCAGCGGAGCCGCGCTTCCTGGGAGCCTACAGCCGCAGGAAATGAGCGCCGCTGGATGTTGGATCCTGTTGACGGTCGCTGCACCTTAGCCGGCCAGCGCGCGGGGTTCGCTGGGGAACATCCACGATCGGACATGCCAGGGCCTGATCGCTTCGGCGGAAAGCCACTGCCAGATGCTCGTGCCGAAGACCGACCCGGTGATGCCCTGCTCCACTGCGTGCCGTTGACAGGGGGAGGGAAGTGGCGAGGTCCAACTTCCTGATGATGAGTATGTAGACGCAGCATGTACTGCACCGCGCAACGGGCAGTTCATAGTT
>JASHSO010000125.1 GCA_030038715.1 Streptosporangiaceae bacterium | reverse complement strand
GCACGGCGGAGAACTGGGCGCGGTGCCCGCTCGCGACGCCGTGCTCGCCCGCCTCCCAGGCCGAGCGCACTAGGTCTTCCGAGCCGGGCGCGGGAGTGATCCTCCAGTCGTCGTCGCTGTAGCCGTACAGATGTGTCAGCTCGATGGTCGCCCGCTCGAAGTCGAGCCGCAGGTAACTCTCCTCGCGCGGCGACAGCACGCTGTTGATGACGCTTGCCACCGCTCCGCAGGCGAACGTGACGTGGGCCAGCGACAGATCCTCCGTCTGGGTCCGGCGGACTTGCCGCCGCGCCACTGCCGATACCTCTGACCAGTCGCCGAGCAGGTACACCAGCAGGTCCATCTGGTGGATGCCGTGGCCCATCGTGGGCCCGCCGCCCTCGGTATCCCATCGGCCGCGCCATGGCTCATCGAAGTAGCCCTGGTCGCGAAACCACGCGGTGCTGCACACCGCAAGGAGCGGGCGGCCGAGGACGCCATCCTCGATCATCAGCTTCACCCGCTGGGCACCGGAGCCGAACCTGTGCTGGAACACTGCCGCGAACCACGGCCCGTGTTCGCCCTGAGCGGCCGCCACCGCGTGCAGCTCGCTCAGGCTCAGCGCTGGCGGCTTCTCCACCAGCACCGAGCAGCCCGCCCGCAGGCAGGCGAGCGCCGGGCTGGCATGCGCGCCGGGCGGTGTGCAGACGTGCACCAGCTGCGGCCGGGCCGCCTCGAGCAGTTCAGCCACGCTGTCATACTGCCCGGCGATCGCGTGCGTGGCGCAGAAGGCGCTCAGCCGCGCGGAGTCCGTATCGGTCGCGGCGACCACCTCGGCCTGGTCGGACAGCGCCCGCAGCGCCTCGACGTGTATCCGTGCGATGCTGCCGGTGCCGACAAGCGCGACACTGATCGGTGCCATCCGTCTTCTCTCGGGGCTGACCTAAGCGACTTCCCTCTGGGTGTCCGAGGTAGTTTCCGAAACTTTCCCGATAGTTTTTGGAACAATCGATGCGATACTAGGACGAGTCTTCAGCACCGGTCAAGGTGCACCAGGCGACGCTACGTGCAGCCGGTATCGCTCGACCACCGTCTGCAGGGTCTGCCGGCCTGGTGCTTTCCAGACAGCCTCGTTGAAGATCTCGACTTCCGTCCAGCCGTCATAGCCGGCGGTCCGCATCGCGCTGTCGAGCCCGCGGAAGTCGATGCATCCGTCGCCGATGTGCCCGCGCCCGAGTAGCGTGTCCGCGGGCAGCGGGAGCACCCAGTCCGAGAGCTGGAAGCCGGCCAGCCGCTGGCCGGCCTGCGCTAGCGAGTCGTCCAGGTCCGGGTCCCACCACACGTGGTAGGCATCCAGCATCACTCCGACCAGCGCCGAAGGGAACCGATCGGCCATGGCCAGTGCCTGCGCGAGCGTGCTGACAACCGAGCGGTCCGCGCAGAACATCGGGTGCAGCGGCTCGATCGCTAGCCGCACCCCGTGAGCTTTGGCATCGGCGACAAGCTCGGCTATGCCGTCGCTGACCATCTGCCGTGCCCCTGCCAGATCACGGCTCCCGGCGGGCACACCCCCGCACACAAGCACGAGCACTGGCGCGCCGACCAGCGCTGCCTGCTCGATCGCGCGCCGGTTGTCCTCGATGGCGGCGGCCCGGCCGGCGCTGGTGGCATCGGTCAGGAAGCCGCCCCGGCACAGGCTCGTGACAGTGAGCCCGGCCCGCCGGACCAGCCGGGCCGCCCGCTGCGTCCCTGCCTCGTCCACACTTTCCCGCCACAGCCCGATACCCTGCAGCCCGGCCTCTGCGCAGCACCGCACCACCTGCTCGAGCCGCAAGGGTCTGGTGGTCGCCTGGTTGAGCGAGAGCCGCCAGGCGGGGTCGGGAGTCATGGCGCCAGGTCATCCACCCTGGCGGCCCTGCGGGCCGCCAGGTCCGGGTCAGGCAGCACGCCCGCCGCGAGCGCGAGCTTGTGCAGGCGCCTCAGGTGCCTGGCCGAGCGGGCGGTCTGCTCGCCGCGCAGCATCACGAAGTGCTGCTGGTGACCGGCCAGCCAGGCCAGGAACGTGATGCCCGTGGTGTAGTGCGGAACCGGCGGCGCGAACAGGTGCCTGGCCAAGGGAACAGTCGGTGCGAGCAGCTCGTCGTAGCGGCGCGTGTCACCAGCGGCCAGCGCGCGCAGCGCCGGCGCGGCCCGTACCGCGATCGGGTCGAGTACCCCCAGCAGTGCGTCGCTGTGCCCCACCCGGTCCCCCCTGATGAGACGCACGTAGTGGTAGTCGTCGCCGGTGTACAGGCGCACCCCGGGAGGCAGCGCCCGCCTGATCGCAATCTCCCGGCCGGCATCCAGCAGCGACAGCTTGATGCCGGCCACCTTGGCCGGGTGCTCGGCCACGATCGACAGTAGCGTGCCGGCTGCCGAATCCAGGTCTGACGATCCCCAGTAGCCGGACAGCGCGGGATCGAATGCGGGGCCTAGCCAGTGCAGGATCACCGGGCCGCTGACCTGATCGAGCAGCCAGCCGTACACCCTGGCGTAGTCGTCGGGCCCACGGGCGATCGCGGCGAGCGCACGGCTCGCCAGGAGCACGACCTGGGCCCCCGCCGTCTCGACGACCTCGGCCTGCTCGGCATATGCGGTCCGGATCGCGTCAAGGCCGCCTGCCGTGCGGTGATCAGCGCCCGCCCCGCATGCGAGCAGCCCGCCCACGCTGGCCGCCTCGCGGCCGGAGCGGATGATCAGCTCCCGCGCGGCCGGCCAGTCCAGGCCTCTGCCGCGCTGGGCAGTGTCCATCGCGTCGGCGACTCCGAGCCCGAGCCGCCAAAGGTGGTGCCGGAACGCCAGCGTCGCGTCCCAGTCCAGCCTGGCAGGCTGGCCCGGGCCGTGCTCGGCCCCGGGATCGGCCACCACGTGCGCGGCCGCGAGCGCGACCCGCTCGTCGGGGTCGTAGCCATGGGAAGGCACCGTCATGGCAGCAGGGCCGGCACGTCCAGCCTGCGGCCCTCCCGCCACGACGCCATGCCGAGCTCGGCCAGCTGAACTCCCCTGGCGCCGTCGAGGAAGTCACCCCGGTACGGCGTGCCGGCCACGACGTGCGCCAGGAACTGCTCCCACTGCGCGCGGAAGGCAGCGGACCCACCCGGTACCACTGCGGCAGCGGCGTTGTCGGGCACCGGCTGCCACTGCGACCTGAAGTCGTCGGTGACCGGCGAGTCCGGGTCCCACCGTGGGCGCGGGGTGCCGCCCCGGTGCTGCAGCCAGCAGCCGTGCAGTCCGGCTACCGCGCTCGCGTCGGTGCCGTCGACCTGGAACTCGACCAGCTCGTCCCGGTGAACGCGGACTGCCCACGAGGAGTTCACCTGTGCGATCGCGCCACCGTCGAGCTCGAATACCGCGTACGCCGCGTCGTCGGCCGTAACGTCGTAGCGTTTCCCGGCCTCGTCGTACCTGACCGGGATGTGCGTTGCCGCGACCGCGTACACCGAGCGGACCGGTGCTACGAGGTAGTCCAGCAGGTAACGCCAGTGCGGGAACATGTCCAGTACGATGCCGCCGCCGTCCTCCGCGCGGTAGTTCCAGCTCGGGCGCTGGGCGGGCTGCCAGTCGCCCTCGAACACCCAGTACCCGAACTCTCCTCGCACCGACAGGATCCTGCCGAGCACGCCGCCCTCGACAAGTCGCCGGAGCTTGATCATTCCGGGCAGGAACAGCTTGTCCTGGACGACACCGCAGCGCACGCCGGCCGCGCTGGCCAGCCGGACCAGCTCCATGGCCTCGGCCAGTGAGCCGGCGAGCGGTTTCTCGGCGTACACGTGCTTGCCCGCCGCGACGGCGGACCGGATGGCGGCCGCTCGGACCGAAGTCGCCTGCGCGTCGAAGTACACCTCGGTGTCCCCGAGAGCCTCGGCTAGCGACGTCGTCCACTCCGAAAGCCCGTGCCTGGCCGCGATGGCCGCGACCTTCCCGGCGTCACGGCCGACCAGCACAGGCTCTGGCCAGACGATCTCGCCCCCCGGTAGCGGCAGTCCGCCGCGCTCGCGGATCGCGAGTATCGAGCCAACCAGGTGCTGACGGTAGCCCATCCGGCCGGTCACGCCGTTCAGCGCGATCCGCAGGGTGCGCCGGCCGGTAGCGGAGGAGGCTGCAGTCGCAGTCATGGCAGAAATGGCCGTGCCGGCCCGGCCCCGGGCGATGGCGCCGAGGCCGGACCAGCATGCCTATACCTGTTCTCCTCCTAGCTCTTCGGCGTGATCTGCAGCACGGTGTACTCGTTGAACGGCCCGCTCGGCTCGCCCGGCGCGTACTCGTTGCTCGGGCCCGGCCATCCGGTGAAGTTCGTCGTGTTGTACTCGTCCCAGGCCACGCCGTAGAAGATCGGGATCACTGGGAGCTGGGTGGCCACGATCTTCTCCAGGGCCACGATGTCTGCCTTCTGCGCCGTGCTGCTGGTCGTGCCCGCGAACGCGGCGAGGTCGGCATCCGCCGCCTTGCTGTAGAAGCGCTCGTAGTCACCGACTGCAGTCTTGCCGATCGGCGCGGTCAGGGCGCTGTTGAGGTAGCCGTTGTAGTCGTAGTACGGGCTCGTGCCGCCGGTGCCCCAGTGCGAGGTCGCCGAGAAGTGCCCGTCGGCCAGGTCCGCGTTCCAGGCGTTCACCGAGACCTGCTGCACGGTCACGTCCATGCCCGCGGCCTTCAACTCCGATGCCATGATCGCGTTGTCATCGTCGAAGTCGGTGTAGGAGGACGGGTCTGTCAGCGTGAACGCGAGTTCCTTGTTGCCCAGGTAGAAGAAGCCGTTGCTGTGCATCTTGAAGCCGGCCTTCTCCAGGATCGACTTGGCAGCGTTCGTGTTGTAGGTCGCGGTGTAGGCCGCCCCCGACGTCTGCGGCGTCAGGTAGCTGGAGTCGGTGGGCAGCGTGAGCAGCGTCAGCGACCCTGGCTGGGTGGCAGGCGGCTGCTGGCCGTCCTCGCCGTCGGCGGAGATGACCGTCCGGTCGATGCCCGCAGACACGGCCTGGCGGACGGCCAAGTCGGTCCACGGCCACACGGTCAGGTTGGGGATGATCGTCTCGGTCTGCAGTGGCGCGTCCCAGACGTGGTAGTTCGAGCTCTTGGCGAGGAAGGCCGTCTTGATGTCGCTGACGAAGTTGCCGCCCCAGGTCAGCGAGCCATTCTCCAGTGCCAGGTTGGCTGTGGTGTTGGAGTCGTAGGCCGGGAAGTCGAGGTAGGCGACCTTCGGCTTGCCGGGCTGCCAGTAACTCGGGTTCTTCTTCAGCAGCACGCCGCCGGTCGAGAACGAGTCGAACTCATACGGACCGGTCCCGATCGGCGTCGGGTCGGTGTAGGTCGACGGGTTGGAGATCTTGCTCCAGACCGCCTCCGGCACCATCGGTGTGTTGGCGATGTTGTAGAACGCCGCGTACTGCGCCGACGTGAAGTTGACGACGGCCGTCGTGGCGTTCGGCGCAGTCGCGCTGGCGATGGGCAGCCCGCTTCCGTTCATGGTGGGGTACTTCTTGAGCATGTTGAAGACGAACGCCACGTCGGCGGCGTTGAACGGGTCGCCGTTGGTGTACTTGACCCCGCTGCGCAGCGTGAACGTGAGCGTCTTGCCGGAGTTGGACCACGCGTAGCTTGTCGCCAGCCACGGGTAGTAGACGCCCGGCTTCAGCAGGTCAAACTGCAGGAGCGGTTCGTTGATCATGTCGGTGAGCCCGAGGACGTTCCCCTCGGCGCCACTGACATACGGGTTGAAGTTCCTGACCAGCACTCCGGTCGGGCTGCTTTCCATCGTGATGGTGTTCTTCGCGCTGCTAGCGGCACTCGAGGTAGTGGACGGCGACGTCGAGGAGCCGCAGGCCGCCACCAGGCCTGCTAGGGAGATAGCGCTGACTGCTACACCGGCTATCTTGATCTTGTGTCTCACACTGTCCTCCGGGATCAACATGACGGGGGGTCGGCGGGGAGCGGGGAGCCGGCCGGGCTGCCCTGGCCGACCTGGCGCAGCCAGCAGGCTGCGGTGTGGTCCGCGCCGACCTCGAAGTCGGGCGGAGTCTGTGTCGAGCAGATGGGCATGGCATACGGGCAGCGAGGATGGAACCTGCAGCCCGACGGCGGGTTGATCAAGCTCGGGATCGTTCCCGCGTTGATGACCACGGGGCTCGCGCGGTCTGGGTCGGGAGCTGCCGAGAGGAGCAGCTGGGTGTAAGGGTGCGACGGGTGGTCGGTGACCTCCAGGCTTGGGCCGGACTCGACCACCCTTCCCGCGTACATGACGGTCACCGTGTCGGCGAAGTACCGGGCGGAAGCGATGTCGTGGGTGACATAGAGCAGCGCCATCCCCTCGGCGTCGCGAAGCTCGCCGAGCAGGTTCAGCACACCGATCCGGATCGACACATCGAGCATCGAAACCGGCTCGTCCGCCAGCAGGACCGACGGCTCGGCAGCCAGCGCCCTGGCGATCGCGACCCGCTGACGCTGGCCGCCCGACAACTCGTGCGGCAGCTTGCGCACGAACTGGCTGGCGGGCTCCAGCTTCACCTTCGCCAGCAGGTCGGCCACGCCGGCATCCACGGCCTCCCGGCCGCGGGCCTTGTGGTGCACCTTGAGCGCCCGCGACAGGTGGTAGCGGACGTCGTGCACCGGGTTCAGCGAAGCGAACGGGTCCTGGAACACGAGCTGGACCCGGTGCCGGTAGTCGTGCACGTGCCCGCGTCCGACGGGCTCGCCATTCAGGACGATCTGGCCCGAGGTCGGCGGGATGAGCCGGGCTAGCATCCTGGCCACAGTCGTCTTCCCCGAGCCGCTCTCCCCCACGACTGCGGCTACCTTGCCGGCGTGCAGCTCCAGATTGATGTCCTCGGCAGCGTGCACCACGCCGCTGCGAATCGTAGTCCCGCGCACCTTGCGGTGCACCTTGAAGTGCTTGGTGAGATCGCGGGCAGCCAGTACCGCCGTCGCCCCGCTGCGGGCCGGCGAGGTCACCCGGTCCTGCGTGGTCATCTCGCTACCTCACCGTCGCCGACGGCCGGCACGGCTGCCGACAGCCCGCCCGCAGCCGCCGAGCCGGGCCGCGACAGCTCGTCCGGCCGGTCCGGCCGGCCGTCCTGCAGCCAGCAGGCGACCAGTCGCGCCGACGAGTCGGGCGGGGCGG
>JASHSO010000124.1 GCA_030038715.1 Streptosporangiaceae bacterium | reverse complement strand
GTCGGCGTCGGACTGGATTCTCGTCTTGGGCTGCCATTCAGGCAGCTGCGCGAGGCGGCGCGCGAGGCGCAGCGGCTTGGGTTCGAGAGCCTGTGGACCCCCGCCGGCGGAGTGCCGGACGCCTTCCACGTCTGCGCCGCATGGGCGCAGGACACCGGGCTGCGGACCGGGATCTCCGTGGTGCCGGCGGCAGCGATGTGGAGCCCTTCAGCCCTGGCCGTGCAGGCGGCCACGCTCGCCCAGCTGTCGGAGGGCAGGTTCGTCCTGGGTCTTGGAACGGGAGGCTACGGCCCCCACTTCTGGGAGACGGTGGGGCTGCCAGCCCGGCCCATCGCGGTCATGCGCAGTTACGTCACGGCTGTCCGCGCGCTGATGGCCGGCGAGGTCGCGGCCTCCGACGGACTGACGCTCGGTCCGCGGTCCATGTCACTGGGCGGGAGCCCGCTGCCGTCGGTTCCGCTGTACCTGGCTGCGCTCGGCCCGCAGATGCTGCGACTGGCCGGAGGGGTGTCCGACGGAGCGCTGCTGAACTGGGCTACGCCGGAGCGCATCGCCGCCAGCCGGGCGCTGGTCGACGCCGGCGCAGAGCGGGCCGGCCGCGAGCCCGGCGCCGTTCCGCTGGCCATGTACGTACGAGTCTGCATCGATGACGACGTGGCCGCCGCCCGGCGGGCACTCGCAGAGCAGGTCCTCGGGTACGCCATGGGCAGGCGCGGCATCCCGGCGACTGCCGGGTATCGGGGCATGTTCGGCGAGATGGGCTTCGGCGACGTGCTCGGCGAGCTGGAGCAACGGCGCGACCGGGGCGCTGCGCTCGCCGAACTGGCCGATTCCGCGCCGGACGAGATGCTGCGTGCTGTCGGCTACTTCGGGCCCGCTGCCGAGGCGGCTGCGGCGTACGCGCGGCTCAGCGCCGGGCTGGATGAGACCATCGTGCGGGTCGTCACTGCCCGGCCCGGCCTGGAGCCTGTCGTCGAGGCGATGGCGGCGCTGACGCCCACGGCCGTCCGCGCCGCGACGGCGCCGCCGGCGACGTGACGGGATGACGGGGTCGCCCCCGGGGGCGCCTACCTGTTGCCCAGCACGTAGAGGATGAGTACCAGCGTGAAGAACCCGCCGATCGCGAGGCCGGCGTTGGCCAGGGCCGCGCCTCTCTCACCGCGTTCGCGGATCTGGCCGCGCGCGGCGATGCCGAGCAGGACGGCGAGCCAGGGAATGCCGGGGATCAGCGCGCACACCAGGGAGGCCACGGCGAGCCCGTTCAGCGGCCGCTGGTCGGGCGCCACATGGTAGGCAGGGGGCGGCGGCGGGCTCGACGGGGTCAGCGCGCCGAGCGGGCCTGCGGGCAGATCCGCGGTCAGCGCGGCCAGTTCGGCATAGGTGCGGGAGCGGTAAACCCGACCGACCCGCTCCGTGTACTCCTCCTGGGTGAGCCTGCCCTCGGCGAAGCCAGCCTTCAAGACGTCGATCGCCCGTTCCCGGTCGGCTGTCGAGGTACGCATGTGCCCGTACCCGCCGGGCGGCATGCCATGGTAGGGACCCAGTGCCATCGGCGCCTCCGGCCAGTGTCAGCGACCGCCTGCCATACCAGGTTACGAGATGCCTGCGCCTGGTGAGTAACCCATGCCAGTCCCGTACCACACTGAGGGGTGCTTGTGCCGTGGGTCGTCCAGGGGCCGGCACCCCTGCACCCCCAGGGACATGGCGCCCTCACTTCAGGCCTTGCAGGTCATCCCTGAAGGAGCGGTGCCGTGTCAAGGGGTTGGCTGCCCCGTTCGGAGTGGTTCCTGTCTGGCTTCCGAGCACGGTGAAATAGCCCGCCCGCGGGGGGCTGGGGGCGTGGATATGCCTTGCTTTCCGGCTGCTGCCGATCTCGGTGAGCGGGCTGCCCGGGTCAAGGAGCGGGCGGGGAGCCCGGTCGCGCAGGGGCGCCGCAGGCGTCCTTGATGCGGGCTGGGCGTGATCCCGATCATGCGGCTGCGGGAAGCAGGCCGCGGTATGTGGTTGTGCGCGCCCCAGCGCGGCCTGGTGTGGGGGCAGCCAGCCTGGCTGCTGTCATCCCTTCGGCGTTCCGCGATTCCCGCGGGGACATGGGGGCGTTCCGCGTGCGGGCAGCAGGATCAATCAGAGGCGCGACCGCGCCGCCGGGGCGGGGGCCAGGCCTGCGGGCGGTCACGTACTGCCTGCGGCCGGGCTGGTCTCATGCCGCCTTCCGGTCCAGCGACCGGGCGTGCCCGTCGCGCAGCGTCCAGTACACGCAGGCCAGCAGCTGGCGGGCGGCGCCGGTCTTGGCGATGTTGCGGGCTTCCTTGCCACGGCCGGCGATGATGGCGTCGCGGCCGGCCCGGATCGGGGTGGCGGCGGGCAGCCGCTGGATGGCCTCGACCATGGCCCACCGCAGGATCGGCGAGCCCTGCCTGGTGATGTGGCCCTGGGCGACCTTGACGTCGGACTCGCGGTGCCGCGGGGTCATGGGGGCGTTCCGCGTGCGGGCAGCAGGATCA
>JASHSO010000010.1 GCA_030038715.1 Streptosporangiaceae bacterium | reverse complement strand
TCCGCTCAGCCAGCTTGGCCTCCGCACCCTCGGGCAGTACCGGGGCGGAACGCGGCCGGCCCACCAGGCTGACCAAGTCCAGGCCCAGCACCCTGTCGGCCGCGGAGAATGTCTCGAACTTCGAGCCAGCCGGAACCGACCCGTCCTTGGATAGCTCGCGCAACGTGCGCAGTGCCGTCGGCGTGTCCAGGTCATCGTCCAGCGAGTTGGCGATTTTGCCCCAGTACTCGGCGCACATCGGCTTGCTTGGCTCGGTGGCCCAGTCGGCGACCTGTTGACGCCAGCGAGCCAGCGTCCTGTCGGCGGCGACGAGCGACTCCCAGGTCAGGTTCATCTGCTGCCGGTAACGGTGCTCAAGCATGGCGAGCCGCACCGCGAGCGGATCGAGGCCCCGCCGCGTGACGTCGGCGAGCAGGACCACGTTCCCTGCGGACTTGGCCATCTTGCGGCCCTGGAACAGCACGTGCTCGTTGTGCACCCAGTGCCTAACCACGTCATGGCCGACCAGCGAGTTGGACTGGGCGCGCTCGTCTTCGTGGTGCGGAAAGCGCAAGTCAATGCCGCCGGTGTGGATGTCGATCACGGCGCCGAGGTACTTCAGCGAGATTGCCGAGCACTCGGTGTGCCAGCCGGGGAACCCGGTGCCCCACGGTGCTTGCCAGGTCAGTTCCCGGCCGGCCCGAGCTCCCTTCCACAGCGCCCAGTCGGCGTGAAAGCGCTTGCCGGGATCGACGCTCGCAGCGAGCCGGAGCCCAGGCCGCAGCGCCTCCAGCCGATTGCCGGAGATCGCGCCGTAATCGGCGAAGGTACGGGCGTCAAAGTAGACAGAGCCGCCGTCGGCCACGTAGGCGTGCCCGGTATCGATCAGCCTGGCGATCATGTCGATCATCAGGTCTATCGACTCCGAGGCACGCGGCGCGTAGTCCGGAGGCATGATGTTCAGCGCCGCGGAGTCCGCCAGGAACGCCGTCTCGCATAGCCGCGCAACCTCAAGCGCGGGCCTCCCCTCGGCCCTCGCCTGCACGAGGAGCTTGTCTTCACCCGCGGAGTCGGCCTCCTCATCGTCGACCAGGTGACCGACATCGGTGATCTGTCGGCAGACGATGACCGACCAGCCATGGCGCTCCCCGTTCCGTTTGATCAAATCGGGCAGCACGTACGCGCGCATGTTGCCGACGTGCGCGACCCGGTACACGGTCGGCCCGCACACGTACATCCGCAGCAGCCCCGGCCGGGCTGGCTTGATCTCGGTCACCGCACGCAGCCGGGTGTCGTAGAGGCTGAACACGTCTGCCAGCCTAGGCGCCGGCCCCGTCGGCTGCTGCCGCTGCGCCGCCCCCACTGTCCCGGCCAGCATGCCTGGCTGGCTGCAGGCGTTCGTCAAGGTCAACCCGATCACGATCTTCGCCAAGGCTATGCGCGGCCTGATGCTCGGCGGGCCGGTAGCGACGCCGGTGCTCCAGTCCGCTGCGTGGATCCTCGGGCTGTGCCTGACCTTCGGCGCGCTGACCGTCGGCCTGTACCGCCGGCGTGCCTGACCCGCACCGGATCAGGCAGTATTCAGCCATGGCAGAGCGCAGCCCGGCCCAGGTGCTTGACGTGCTGGCGCGCGACCGGAAGCTGCGGGTCTTCGTGCGCGGCGGAAAGCTGGAAGCGCTGCCGTCCAGGCGGTCGACGCGGCTGGCGCTGCTGATCGAGATCGCGCACGCCTTCGAGCCGGGTGTCCGCTACTCCGAGCGTGAGGTGAACCGAGTGCTTGGCGCCATCCACCCCGACTACGCGGCGCTGCGCAGGTACCTGATCGACGAGGACCTCATGGAGCGTGCCCAGGGCATGTACTGGCGTATCGGCGGCCCGGTGCTGTCCGACGATGGCCAGGTGGGCTAGGCGGCCCGCGGGCTAGAGGGTGCCGAAGGGTATCGCCGCAATCACGCCGAGTTCCCCGGAAGGTGCTGCGACCAGCGTCTGCGACACGCCGGTCGCTGGGTCGAACCACAGCAGCGAGTAGCTTCCCGGACAACTGGCCTGGGCTAGGACTAGCAACCTGCTGCCGATGGCAGCAAGCACCGCGTTACGTGTGTTGGTGGTGCCGGGAATCGCGACGGCGGATGGTGAACCGCCCGACCCGAGCCGCTGGATGCCCAGGCCGCCAGGGCCGCTCGCCGCGGACGGGCACTGCGTGGCGGTCGTCTGCGTGACATAGACCTGGCCGCCCATCCGCCAGGCGCCCAGATCGAAGCCGATTCCGGCGACCGTGCCGGAACCCTGGGTCAGCGGCGTCGGGCTGGCGCCATCCGTCGGTACCAGCCAGAGCCGGTCGGAGATGGCGGCTGGCTGGTTCGGGGCTGGGCAGTTCGCAAGCACTGTGCTTGAGTTCCACCAGCTCACCGGAACGCAGGCCGGCGGCTTGCCGCTGTCTTGCACGTGCAGCCTGCGGATCAGCCCGCCAGCATTGCTGACTAGCTGCATCTCGTTCCAGCTTGTGCCCCAGATGTCGGTGACGCCGTTCGGCGAGCTGAGCGCGCCACAGTCCGTCCCGCAGGTGCCCTGCCACTGCGGCTCCGCCGCCGTCTGCGGCATGGTGGCGAGCGTTGCCTGCAACGCTCCGGCGAGACTGTAGCGCTGCAGCTTGAGCTTGCCCGCACCCTGGCGGACCGCGAGGAGGTTGAACCCGTCTGGCCGGGTAAATCCCACCACGGTCACATCTGTCGGCAACGGCAGGCTTGAGACTCTCCCGGTTGCCAGCGTGAGGAGGCTGTACTGCGGCCTCCCGGCGCCGGTGTCGGTGCTCAAGACCGCCTTGGTGGCGTCGCCCGACCAGGCGAGCAGCGTGGGCGTGGCGTCAGCAGACCAGCCGCGTATCAGGTACCTGCCGCCCTCCGGGTCGACGAGGTAGAGGGACATGTCCCCGCTCCCGGCTGCTGACCCATCGGCGTCCGGCTGTGCCGTGGAAAGCTCGGCCAGCGTCCACCCAGATCTCACCAGCGACCAGGGGACCGAGGCCCTGCTGCCCGTCCGCCCGGCCGGCAGCATGTGGGGCTTCGGCTTGGCCTTGTTGTGCTTGGCA
>JASHSO010000123.1 GCA_030038715.1 Streptosporangiaceae bacterium | reverse complement strand
GCCCGGCTCCTCAGGCCCGCGCTCGAGCCGCGGGTCGGGGCCTGAGCGTACGACAGTGACGTCGGTCGGGGGCTTGCCGCTCCGGTGGACGGCGATGTCCTTGTATGACTCGTTAGTGGCAATAACGTGGTCGGCTGTCCGGTGCGTCTTGCGCTCAAGGGCCAAGAGCCCGCGGTACGGAAGCCTCGGCCCGCCTGGGAATCGTGACCGGTAGAGCTCAGGACAGAGGTCGTGGTGGTCGAATACGAACTTTGTACGGTCGGTAGCACGCAAGACCATGGCGATTGGCCAGAAGATGTCGGGTGGGTTGCACGCTTGCATGACCTCGAAGCGGCCCAAAAGACGCGCCCTGGCGGTCATACACGCCGTAGCCATGAATGAGTAGATGTACTCGGCAACAAACCCGGCTTTGCTGCGGCCCGGAGCGTAGGGCCTGTACTTGTAGATCCGCACTCCGTCGACGACCTGGTAACCAGGATCGCCTTCTCCTTTGGGGCAGACCACGGAGACCTCGTGGCCAGCCGACGCGAGCGCGCAGCACTCCAACCACACCCTCCTGTCGAACGGCACCGGGAGGTTCTGCACGATGATCAGGATGCGGCTCACCAGCCGATTCCTTCGTAGCCCGGAAGCGACTCGATAGCGCTCCCCAGACGCCCGTTCAGATCTATGAGCCGGGCCGGTGGCGAGGCGAGCAGCGCGCCGAGCACGGCGGGATCCCCGGCCGAGATCACCGCCACGTCGGAGCCGGACAGCGCATCGGCTGGCTCGTGGACGAGCAGCCGTCCTAGGTGGGGCAGCTTGGAATCGATGTAACGGCGGTTGGCTCCCACCAGATGGGCCGGGTTCACCATGTGGTCGTATATTCGAACGTCGAAGCCCTTGCCGACAAGCCGCTCGGCCAACTCGACGTTCGGGCTCTCGCGCAGGTCATCGGTGTCGGACTTGAAGCTGAGCCCAAGGAGGGCGACAACGCGCGCGTCAGATGCCACTACGCGATCGATCACCTCGTTGACCACCATCTCGTTCGCCGCCATCACGCCAGACAGCAGCGGCATGTCAGTCCCGCTGAGCCTGGCTAGATGCAGCAGTGAACGCAGGTCCTTAGGCAGGCAGGACCCGCCGAACGCAAAGCCTGGCCGGAGGTAAGTGGGGGAGATATTGAGCGCCGTATCCTCGCAGAACAACGACATAACCTCCCGCGAGTCGACTCCCAGCAGCCGGAATAGCCTCGCCAACTCGTTCGTGAACGAGACCTTCGTGGCGTGGAACGCGTTGCATGCGTATTTGAGCGCCTCAGCAGTGCGGACATCGACCACGTGCACAGCCCGGCCAAGGAATGCGAACAGGCTGGTCACCACTGCTGCTACCTGTCCGTCGGTGGTTCCGACCACGATCAGGGGCGGCCGGTAGAAGTCCGCGACGCCGGAGCCTTCTCGCAGAAACTCGGGGCACATGGCAGCGCCGTATCGCAGGCCAGTCCCCTCAAGACCGGACAGCGCTGGCAACACAACGTCGTCAATGGTGCCTGGCGGCACAGTGCTGCGGATCACAACACTGTGCCGGCCTCCGGCGGGAGGAGCTGCCAGTCTCAAAGCCCCGACAATGTCGGAGACGGCTCGCCGGATGTAAGACAAATCCGTTGCACCGCGACCGGTCGATGGCGTGCCGACACAGACCAGTGACACGTCAGCTTGAGCGAGCGCCTCGACGCAAGAGGTCGTAGCGCGTAGGTTGCCGACGGCAACGACGTCGGCAACCAGCGCGTCAAGGCCAGGTTCTGCCACCGGGCTACGACTGGCGGAGATGTCCCTGACCTTCGCCACATCGACGTCAACGCCGCAGACCTCGTGGCCATTGGCAGCAAGGCAGGCAGCCGTCACCGTACCGACGTAGCCGAGGCCGACTACCGCCACCTTCATCGGGTCACCTTCCCGGCTGCACCATCGGAGGCTGCCATCTCTCTAGGACTGCGCCCAGCGTGTATACGAGACACGGGAGGACGATGCTGATACTGCGACGGCCACAAAGGCCCGGGCCTGCGGTTCACGCCAGAGGGGGGACAGGATGCGGGACATCTGTGATCGCGCGAAGTATCAGATGCGCCGTGCCCCTGGTCTTATGGCTGCAATGGGCCAACGCTGCTGGCGCGTGTGGGCCGAGCGATCTATATACGCGACGCCGGCACACAGTTGCCACCCCAGTCAGACGGTGGTGATGCGACCGAAACGGAGGCCGCGACGTGGACGTCTGCGCTGTATCGGGCATCGACGGCGCGCTGCTGTTCCGGCCGAGTCCTTACTTCGACGAACGTGGGCTCTTCTGCCGCACATTTGACGCCGAGGTTATGCGTGCCAACGGACTCGACCCGGGAGCATTTGTTCAGGACAGCGTGTCCCGGTCCAGCTACGCCGTCGTGCGCGGACTTCACATTCGGCGCGGAGCGGGTGAGGCAAAGCTCGTTCGCTGCTCCTACGGGGCGATCTTCGACGTCGTCGTCGATCTGCGCCCGGCGTCCCCGACGTACCGCAACTGGCGGAGCTTCGACCTGCGGGGTGATGAGCAAGTGAGTCTCTACGTGCCAGCCGGCTGCGCGCACGGCTTCCAGGCACTAACCGATCCCGCCGACGTCTCCTACCGAATTGACCGCACCCATAACCCGGACGAGGACGTCTCGATCGCCTACGACGATCCGGAATTGGCTATCGACTGGCCGCTGCCAGTGTCCATGGTGTCGCAGCGCGATCGCCTCGCGCCGACCCTTGAGGCCACAATGCGCATATGGCCATGAGCGCGCAAGCAGCCTGGAACATAGGCGGGCGACTAAGATATCGGCGTGCCCGAGAGCGCCTAGCCACCTGAGCCGTGGCTGCCACGCCTCGGTCGTATCGATGGGCCGGATGGAGGGGGCCGGTCGTCTTCGGCTCTGCGTGCGCGCTCCTGGCGGCCGCGTTCGCGTTCGGGATTATTACGCAGAACAGCGTTCGCCCGGCGTCAAGCAAACGGGAGTACCCACTATTCGGGGTTTCGGTGTCCAGTCACAACTGGCTCGCACGGACCACTAGACAGTTCGGTCATCTGCCGGTCATCGGAACCTACTATGCAGGGCTCCCTGCAGCGAATGCGTGGAGGACGGGTCCTGAGGCGGTCAGCAACTCGACTGTAGTCGTGACTTTTGCCGTCTCGCCGGCACGAATCCTGTCAGGCGCGGACAATGGCGCGCTGACACGCTTCTTCGATGAGGCCCCAGCCCGGCGCACCATCTATTACTCCTACGACCCCGAGCCCGAAGCGGCCATCCGCGAGCAGCGGTTCACTCTGTCCAGCTACAAGGCGGCTTGGGCAGTCGTGGTCAAGCTGGCGCGCGAGGCGCACCACTCCTCCCTCAAGCCCACCCTCATCCTGAGTGGATCAGACCTCGCGAAGGACTCGGGCGTCAATTGGAAGGACTACCTTCCCGGCGGCCACATCGTCAGCACTCTCGCATGGGATGCGTACCCGGCCGGGACACTTGCCGGTCACGACCCGCAGCTGACTCCACCCGCCTCTTTCATGGGCCCAGCAGTGACAGCTTCCCGGCAGGCAGGTTTCCAGTTCGGGTTCGCAGCATTCGGGCTGGCAACCGCGACGGGTCGGCCCAATTGGCTTAGAGAAGTGGCGAACTACCTGATGAGTCAGGGGGCACTGTTCGGCATCCTGTCCGACTCGCCCAGCATGCCTAAGATGAAGCTGACCGACGCGGCCTCGATCGCGACATGGCGTGCCGTGGTGAGCCGATCGGGCACTGGTGACCTACTGCCGATCCTGGCTCTCGTCCCGCCCACCGCCAGGGCAGTCTGCGGCCGACCGATCCTGAACTCGCCCTTCACCTACGATGCCAAGGCCGGCAGCTACGAAAGCGGCACGGCGGGCTTGCCGACTTACGGCACGCCCCGTTCGGACTTCCCGCAGGACAAGCAGGGAGACATCATCGGAACCACCACCAAGGTCATCGACTACCACTCGTACCAGCTCAATCCCGACACTGTGTACTACCTGCTGCCCGGCACGCACGTCGGCAGCTTCCAGGCGGAAACGGGGGACGCCTTTGTCGGCGGACGAGCTGATGGCCGCACGACGGTTCTCTCGGGTGACTATTCGCAGAACGAAGGCTGGTCGATCGACTCCAATGAGAGCGAGGGCGATGCGGCCAACGTGACTATCGAGTACCTGACAGTCGAGAAGTACACGCCTTACCAGAACGCTGCCGCCATCAACCAGGACAGCAACACAGGCTGGACCATCCGCTACAACACCGTCACTCTCAATGTGCCGGGCGCCGGCATCATCGCTGGAACCGACAACGTTATCGAGGACAACTGCCTCACCTTGAACGGGCAGTACGGCTTCCAGTCCATGCGAGTCGATGCATGGGGAGCGGACTCGCTGACTAGGGGGCCGTACGACGTCACAGTCGAGGATAACGAGATCAGCTACAACGACACCTGTGACTATGAGGGCCTGCTCGACAACCCGGAGGTCGGTTGGAAGAACTACGACCCCGTGCCATCCGCGGATCGGAATTCGAACTGTGGCAGCGTCAGCCCGGACGGAGACGAGGGCGGGTTCAAGCTCTGGCAGACTGACGGAGTCACGATCAAGGACAACTACATCCACAACAACTGGGGTCCCGGCGGGTGGGTCGATACCGGCAATGCCAACACGACGTTTACCGGGAATACGATCACCGAGAACGAGGGTGAGGCTATCATCGAAGAGATTTCTTACAACTTCTCAATTACCCGCAACTACATCGCAGACAACGACTGGATCGACGGACTGGGCAACAGCCGCTTCCCGCAGCCTGCTGTCTACATCTCTAACAGCGGCAGCGACACCGCACTCGGGGCGGTGTCGGCTTGCCCGGAGACTTCTTGCACCCACCAGGGTGCGTATCCCGAACAGTCCATCATCAGCGACAATGCGCTTATCGACAATGGCGGCGGGATCTTCCTGTGGGAGAATTCCAGCCGCTACTGCTCGGACGGGTGGGACGGCGAGTGCACGCTCGTTGATGGCGGACCGAGGAGCCCCTTCACGCTCTCGTCCTGCGCCAAGAACATGCCGACAGCGACAGTCAGCACCACCACTTATGTCGGCAACACGACGGGAACTCCAGCCGAGGACTGGTGGGACGGCTGCCAGTGGGAAACGGCGAACGTTAGCATCACACACAACACAATTGACTTCAATCCAGCCCACATCATCGTGAACGGCAAGCGTGTGTGCAACCACACCGACTGGCCAGACTGCGGCGCCAACGGCATCTTCAGCCAGTACGGCTCGCCAAATGGGGAACCCCCGTGGGTGATCGCGACGCAGCTCACGTTCCATCAGGACGATGTTTGGGCGGACAACACCTACGACGGCCCGTCTCAGTTCTTCGCCTGGGATCAGGGCAACCAGTTCACCGTAACTTGGCGGGATTGGACCGGCTCGCCGGCTAGCAGGGACGAGTGCGGCTCAGCCCAAGAGCACCGGAGCGGAGAATGCATCGGTCCGTTCGGCCAAGACGCGGGAAGCGCCTATAACCGCCGAACAGGCTAATCTCAGGCAAGACCAGGAACCTGGCCGCTCAGGAGCCTCTGCCGGTGAAAAGGCCAGGAGGATGGCCGCTCAGGAGCCTCTGCCGGTGAAAGGCCGACCGGGACGTGGCCGACTGGCAGTCGGCGTGGCCCCTCCCGCTGGCACGGGCGAAAGGTGAACCCACAAGTGCCACCCCAGCAGCCTCTCACCAGGTAGACGGTGAACCGGAAGCGGTGGCGCGTGCATGTAACGCTTGTACATCCTCCTGACGCGGAACGAGGAGAAGTCACGCTCGACCCGCGGCCGGTCGTAGACCAGCGCATACGGGTTTCCTGGGCCATCGGTGTTGGAGTGAACGAAGTTGCTCAGTTTCAGGTAATTGAAGAGACCCTGCTTCTGCGCGTTGCTGAGGTGCCCGGCGAGCATCCCGCCCGCACGGTCAGCGCTGGTCATGCCCGCCCGCGTCAGCAGTGCGGCGGCAAGAAGAACGCCGCGGCGCAGCAGCGCTATCGATACCAAGTAATTCAGCGACCACCTGGCGTACAGCATGATCACCAGTTCCCCGTCCGGCCGGATCACACGGCAGATCTCGTTCTGAGCCCGCTTGATTTCCGGTACGTGGTGCAGCACGCCGTGGCTGAAGACAAGGTCAAACGAGTTGTCAGCGAACGGCAGGTCGAGCACGCTGCCCTGGCGAAGGTCGTCGTAGGCGAGATTCCGGAGCGCGAGTCGCGTCTGGACCCGGTCGACCGACGCTTCGGTCAGGTCCACTCCTGTCCAGCGCGCCCCTCTGCGGATCAGCTGTTCCGACTCCGACCCTTCCCCCAGTCCGATCTCCAGCACCCGCTTGCCAGCCACATTCAACGCGTCCAGGCAGGCAAGCAGATGGCGTTCGTTGCCGTAGCGGAATCGATCGTAGTCAGAGAAGAACTGCTCGTAGTCCCCCTGAAAGCGGTCCCACAAGCCACCGACCTGAGCATCCCCGCAGGCATGCTGCTGCCAGAAGTTCTGAACCGTTTGCTCGTCCAACACCCCTCCGCATTCGGTATCAGCGGACATGCTAAGTCCGGTACTGCAACCGCCGCACTGGCATATAGCTTCGCCGAACATGAGCGGCGACCGGCAAGCACTGATACGTGAGCTGTGGTACCGCGCTCCTCACTCAGCGCGGGCTGCACCCGACCACGCGGCCCAACGGAGAACGTGTCGAGAGCCTCGAGGAGCCCGGCCTGGTCATGCCCTGGCCGTGACCGTCTCCGCCACATTCCAGCACCGCCGAGATGCCGTGGGCACGAAGCTGCAGCGAGTTCCTGAAGGGTACTCAGCTTCGGCGCGGACCAGAGCATCTACACTCGGGCAGGTGAGGTTGGTGTGTAGGCAAGGCGCTGATTATCTAAGCGAACTGCTGTACTCGCCCGGACGGGTCATCCGGGACGCCGAACGGCACCTAGCGTGTGTGCAGTTCGACTCCATTGTGGGCACCGGGCTCTCCGGGGCGCTTGCCGCGCCGCTCCTCGCCCGGCATTTCGATGTGCCATTCGCGGTCATTCGCAAGCCAGATGATCGTGGTAGACACTCTACGTCGGATATCGAGGGCAGCATCGGGAGCCGCTGGCTGATGGCTGACGACCGGATTACCACCGGCGCGTCCTGCGGTCGAGTTCGTGATCAGGTAAGCCAGCTTCGGCTCCCGGACGGTACCGAACCGCAGTTCGTCGGGCTGTACGTCACCAAGGGTGAGGGCGCGTTCTGGGCCCCCGACCGAATCCATTCTCTCGCCCAGCACGTTTCGCGGTTATCGGTCTACCGGTTCTGGGGACGAAAGGCGTTGGCCCGCAATGTCCCGACTGAACCGATTCCGAGCCACCAGTTAAGGAACTCGGCAAGTCCAACTTCAGGGCTCGGGCGTTCGGCGCGAACTCACGTCCAAAGCCTATGAGCTGCACGCCAAGGCCGCGAAAGCTGTTGCCCATTGCCAGCTATTGTTCACCTAAATGTCCTGATACCGCCGAGAATGTCTAAAGATACTGAACTTCAGCTTTTGCCGTGGGCCAGCGGAGTGACCTCGACGTCTATGAAGCGGTTCTCACCGTCGTCATGGTAATCAAAAGTCTCCGGGTATGACCACGGCCCGTCCTGATAGGTCGAGTTCCCTGGCGAACTTGAGTTACTGGTATTCGGGCACGTCAGCGGGCCATTGACTATGTTCTTCAGGCCAGGCCCGGAACTGAAATAATCCACATCCTCCTGGTAGAACTTCTCCAACGCACCCGAGTACACGCATGTCTTGTACTTCCCAGCGGGCAGCACGACATCCGCGCGGGAATAAGAGCACGCGACCCAGCCTGAGCCCGCTCTCCCGGACCATGACGGCGAGGCGTTGTCGGTGGCGCTGACGACCGACTGAGTGGCGACGCTAAAGATTCCGCAACGCGACGGCAGCACTGTTACCCCAGGCGGGCTCCAAAACCAGATGTTGTC
>JASHSO010000122.1 GCA_030038715.1 Streptosporangiaceae bacterium | reverse complement strand
GCGGTCGTGGGCCGCAGTCCTTGGCGGTTCAGCAGAGCGGTCGCGGTCTTGCGGGCGGCGTCGTAGGCGAGGCTGTAGGCGGCTTCCGGGTCATCCTCCGCGGTTACCTGGGCGCTGGCGACGTGACGCCGCGCCGATGTAAGAAGTGCGGTCACTGTGTCTGGATCGCCGACGACCCGCTGCAGATGACGGGCTTCGATCAGGGCGGTGACCCGCTCGGCTCCCTTGGCCCACCTACCCACGATCGCCTCCATCCGGGTCGTGCTCGCTGGCGGGCTGGGTGACCTCCAGAAGAGGAGATGAGCGAAGTTGCCGGCTAAAGCCATCGCCAGCGGTATGCCAGGCTTCGGGATCGCGGATGACGATGTTGACCTCGCGGCCTAGCCGGTGCTCGGCCCGTCGGCTGGACTCATAGGCCGCGTCCCGGTCGGGGTTGCCGACGAGGAGTACATCCACGTCGCGTGGTGCGGGACCGCTCTCCCCGGCATACCGGGCCGCCCATGACCCAAAGATAAAGACCTGCTCCACCCCAGCTAGCGGACCGAACTCCTCGCCGACCACCAGCGGGGGGCCGAACGCCATGAGCGCGAGCTGGGCCAGTGGCCGGAAATACGGACTGCTCGTATTGGAGCGCAGCAGTTTGGCACGGCCGATGTTTCTCGTGGCGACGAGGTCGGCTGCCTGGAGTCGCCGGACTTCGCTCGCTACCGTCTGATACGGGTGCCCCGTACGCTCGGCGAGGGAATCCACGGTCCATTCCGCCGCCGGGTCGCCGGTCAGCAGGGCAAGCAGCTCACCTTGGAGCCGTGACCGGAACACGGGCAGCAGAGCGGGCGCAGTGGTACGCACAGTCAAATCGTCGCTCTATAAGCAAGCGATGTCAACCGAAAATAGAGTGACCAGGGTCAGGGTGCTGGCGCGACGCTTGACTTCTGGGCTCACTAGCCAGCTCGCCGGTGGGCTCCGCCGGGCGCACGCACGTGCTGAGTCTGTGCTGACCCCGGCCGCTCAGATATGGCCGCTACCTGGGCTAACTGCCACGGGTGCCAGGATCACCCAGATCTGCGAGGGCACCAACCAGATCCAGCGGATGGTCATGGCTCGGCAGCTACTCAAGGGCTGAAGAGCGGGCGATGATCTGCTGGTTCTCGGGCAGTTGGGCGTGACCGGGCCGCCGATGATTGTGCAGGCAACTTGCGCAAAAGTTATGTACAACGTAACGCGCGAGCTGCCAATCCGTCAGCCAGGCCCGAGATGCGCAACGGGCCCTCTGCGTCCCGAAGCCAAGTCACCGGGTCTGCGACGCCGGCCTGACTGCTCCTCGAGGCACCGGGCTGGGTGGTGGTCCGCCGCAATGCCCGTGGCCGCTGCCGGATGTGCGCCCGCCGTCAGGCGTGTTCGCCGGCACGCCGTCGACATTGCTGGTGCGCACGACCTTCCTATGATAAAACTTCTCTCGTAGTACGATGTTTGCCGATAACAGAGGCGGGTCGTCGGAAATGGTGACGTCCCTGTGCTTACTTGTCGGCCAGCGTCAGAAGGATCATGTATGGCGCTCAGTGCGGCTTTACATGGTGGACAAGTGGACCTCGTTGTGAGGTGTGCAGCATGGAATTGACGTTTGCGCAATCTGCATTCCCGCCGTTGGCCCTCGGCTTCTTCGGCCTGGGCACTGGCTACCTGATCTACGGGCCGCAAGAACTAGCGGGCTGGCCCAAGCGCGACGAGGAGGGACGGGTCAACCGCGCCACCGGGGTCTGGGGCATCTGGATGCCCGGCTTCTGCCAGTTCGTCACGGGCGTGATCCTGTTCGTCGGGCTGACATGGTTCCAGGTCTTCCAGAAGTCTGCGCCCCTCTATATGGCGGCACTGGCGTTCTCCGCATACGGCATACACTGGTTCGCGATCGGCTGGAACCGGTACCGCGGCAATGACCCGCGGACGAACGCCGGAATGACGGTCGCGTTCATGGTGATCTCAGCCATGGGCGCCACCGTGTTCTTCAAAATCGGGGACTGGCCCGTCGGGGCGCTGTTCCTGGGTCTGTTCGCCGTCTACTTCACCGACTTCTTCGCCGCGATTGGCGTCAAGCTCGGCGAGCGGGCGCTCGGATTCTTCCACCTGATTACCGGCTGCTGGCTCATGTACCTGGCCTATGCGGTCGCGGTCGACTTCGCCATCGGCTATCACTAGAGGGTTTAGGCAGTTACGGCCGCTGCCGGACCGCTCGTTACGGCCGCGGCGCTCCGCGGTAGGCGCGCCACGCGCACAGCCGGAACCGGCGGTTCCGTGCGCTGGCGCGTCGCCATGTCGTTTGCATCCGCGAAACGCTGAGACCCCGGCGTTTGCATCCGCGAAACGCTGAGACCCCGGCGTCATGGTGACCGCTCGAGCTGCTGCGCCTCACCGAGGTGGAGGTGCAGGTGATTATGGACCTGCGGGGCGGGGAGGGCCGTCGGCGCGGCCGGAGTCAGGTTTTGCCCCTGGCCCTGTGTGCGCGCCCGCACCGCGGCTCGTGCGGCCGAGTGCGGGTCCGTCGCCCACGACGGGATTCGCCGATGGCAGCCTCGCCACGCCAGCCAGCCGGTCAAGCCGGCGGCTACCAGCCCACCTGCTGCCAGCGTGACCACTAGCAGCAGGTGCGCCAGCACGGTCACAGCGGCCACGACGGGTCCGCCGACAAGGACAAGGCCGACCACGACGGCAACCGGCACGATCCAGCCGCCGTTCTCATCGCAGGGCGTCCAGTGATATCCGTATCGGGCCATGGCCAGAACTCCCCCCGTCACCGGACTCCGATCCTGGGGAAGACTTTCCCGTGGCGATTCGATGAAAATCTTCCCCAGGATGGCAATGCGGGCTGGCTCGCGACGCGCCGGAGCGAGAAGGGGGCCGATGCACCACCTCAGCTACCTGGAAAGCCAGCGTCGTCGGGTTGATCCAGGGAGTGACCGAGTTCTTCCCGGTCTCCAGCCTTGGGCACAACGTGCTGATCCCTGCGCTGGTCGGCTGCGGGTGCGATACTTCGTCCGATACTTCAAGACCAGGACACTCACGCCGTTCGCGATCTACTGCGTAGTCGTGGGAGTCGGCAGCATCATCTACGTCAGCGTGCGTTAGGCAGCTATGACGAGTTCCCTGGCCGAACTGCTCTCGCGCTACCAGCCGCGCGGCGACATTGAGGCACGTGACGTCGAGCAGGAGGCCAGGCTCGCGCGGTCCGAGCCAGATCCGTGGCTGCGTACCACCCCGCTGCACGCGACCGCATCGGCGCTGATCGTGCACCCGGACACGCGTCGCGTGCTGCTTCGCTGGCACGAACGTCAGCGGGACTGGCTCCAGGTCGGCGGTCACGCCGACGCCGGCGAGCAGGACGCGCTCGCCATCGCGCTGCGCGAGGCGCGCGAGGAGACTGGCCTGGTCGATCTGGCGCCATGGCCTGATCAGGGCATCCTGCACGTAGTGATCGTTCCTGTCCGCGCCGGCGGTGGTGAGCCGGCGCATGAGCACGCCGACCTGCGGTTCGTCTTGACCTCTGCGACGCCGGATGCGGTCGCCCCCGAGTCGCCCGACGCGGCGCTGCGCTGGCTGGACGTAGCCGATGCGCTGCGGGACGCGTCGCAGCCGAACCTGGCCGAGTCGCTCGAGAGGTTGCAACAGCTCTTCGCCGGCTGAGGTGGACCGATCACTTTCCGACGTCAGGGCGGCGGCATTAAGACGGAACGTGCTGGGTCCGTCTCCCGGTCACCCCTAGTTCGCTGCCGTGCGGAAATGGTGACGCGGCCTGGCCTGGCCCGGCAGTGGGTCCATGCGTGCTGAGCCGGATGGGTCTGTTTCGCGGCAGGCATGCTGATGGGCTCGGCACAGGGTGATAATCGAGGCGTGGGGGGACTGCCTACCGGCACCGTCACGATGCTGTTCAGTGACATCGACGGGTCGACTGCGCTGCTGACCCGTCTGGGCGGTGACCGGTACGGTGCGGCGCTGTCGGCCCAGCGTGCCCTGATGCGCGCCGCCATCGCCGCCTGGCATGGCCGTGAGATGGGCACCGAGGGGGACAGCTTCTTCGTCGTTTTCGAGTCCTCGGGCGATGCGGTGGGCTGCTGCCTGGCGGCGCAGCGGGCCTTGGCGGCGCACGACTGGCCGGGCGAGGCGGCGGTGCAGGTGCGGATGGGCCTGCATTCAGGGGAGCCGG
>JASHSO010000121.1 GCA_030038715.1 Streptosporangiaceae bacterium | reverse complement strand
GTGACGCCCTGGGTCCAGGTGCGGAACTCCATGTTCTTCTCGATGCCGGTGTGCAGGTAGCCGATGACCGGCCGGAGCTCGGTCACCGTCTCGCCGTCCAGCGTCAGCACCAGGCGCAGCACCCCGTGGGTGGACGGGTGCTGCGGGCCCATGTTGACGACCATGTGCTCGTCCCCGCGCCGGTCGTCACTGCTGGCGGCCGCGACGACCTCGTCCCAGTCCTCGCCCTCGACGTAGTAGACCCGGCTGTCGTCGTCACCGCCGCTCGCGGTCGCGCCGTGGGCTTGAGCGTCAGCGGTCACTCGTAGGCCCTCCGCTCGTCCGGCGGCGGCACCGTGGCGCCGCGGTACTCGACCGGGATGCCGCCGAGCGGGTAGTCCTTGCGCTGCGGATGACCACGCCAGTCGTCCGGCATCTCGATCCTGGTCAGCGCCGGGTGCCCGTCGAAGACCAGGCCGAAGAAATCCCAGGTCTCCCGCTCGTGCCAGTCGCAGGTCGGGTAGATGTCCACCACCGACGGGACGTGCGGGTCGGCGTCGGGAGCGCATACCTCCAGCCGCAGCCTGCGGTTGTGCGTGATCGACATCAGGTGGTAGACCGCGTGCAGTTCCTGGCCCGGTTCGGCGGGATAATGCACCCCGGAGACGCCCAGGCACAGCTCGAACGCCAGCGCGGGGTCATCGCGCAACCGGGAGGCGACCTCGTGCAGGTGCTCCCGGCGAACGTAGAAGGTCAGCTCGCCGTGCGCCACCACGACGCTCTCCACAGCCGCGCCGAAGCTGGTACCGGACAGCTCGAGCCCGGATTCCAGGGCGTCGGCGATCTCGTCGAAGTAGGACCCGTACGGACGCGGGCTGGACACTCGTAGCGGCCTGCGGACCTGCAGGCCGCCGTAACCGGAGGTGTCGCCGGTCGTGGCCGTGCCGAACATGCCGGTCCGCTCGACCGGCTGAGCCAGCCGTTCCTGGCCCGCCAGCGCCGCAGGATCGACGGGTAGGGGCTGGTCCTGGTGTGCCGCCTCGTCCTGCCCGGTCAATCCGCGCCTCCCGGTGCGGCCGGGCCGGGCACGGCAGGCTGCGGCGCGGGCGCGCTGAGCGGCAGCCTGCGCAGCTGTGCCTGCTCCAGCTCGGTGACCTGGTGCTCCCTGTTCACGCCGAGCTTCATGTTCTGGATCCGGTCGTGCAGCTTGACGATCGCGTCCAGCAGCATCTCCGGGCGCGGCGGACAGCCTGGCAGGTAGATGTCGACGGGCACGATGTGGTCGACTCCTTGCACGATGGCGTAGTTATTGAACATGCCGCCGCTGGACGCGCACACGCCCATCGAGATGACCCACTTGGGCTCGGACATCTGGTCGTAGATCTGCCGCAGCACCGGAGCCATCTTCTGGCTTACCCGGCCCGCCACGATCATCAGGTCGGCCTGCCGAGGCGTGTTCGATGCCCGCTCCATGCCGAACCGGGCCATGTCGTGCCGGGGACCGCCGGTCGACATCAACTCGATGGCGCAGCAGGCCAGCCCGAAGGTGGCAGGCCACACCGAACTCTTCCGCGCATACCCGGCGACCTTCTCGACCGTGGTCAGCAGAACGCCGCTCGGTAGCTTGTCCTCTATTCCCATGCCGGCTAGTCCCAGTCCAGCCCGCCGCGCCGCCAGACGTAGGCGTACGCGACCAGCACCGTGATGATGAACGTGACCATCTCCACCAGGCCGAAGACCCCGAGCTTGTCGAAGTAGACGGCCCACGGGTACAGGAAGATGATCTCGATGTCGAAGATGATGAACAGCATCGTGGTCAGGTAGTACTTGACGGGGAACCGGATGCCCTGCGGCTGCCTGGTCGGCTCGATGCCGCACTCGTAGGACTCGAGCTTGGCCCTGTTCCACCGCCTGGGCCCGGCCAAGGCACCCATGACCAGTGAGAAGATGGCGAATACCGCCGCCAGGCCAGCGAGCAGCACTATGGGCACATACAGGCTCATCGCGCTGTCACCTCCTCCTCGTGGTCCCGTGCTTGGTCGTGTTGAGCATTTCGGGTGCTATGCCGCGGGCGTCATCTTAGACACCGCGTTGATGAGCCGGTCCACGGCGTCACCGCCTCGGGTCTCGGTCAGGTTGCCGAGCAGCTTCATGGTGAAGCGCATCACCCACGGGCGCTTCACGCCGTGCCTGGTGGCGAACTGCATGAACGATGGCTTTCCGATCAGCTCAACAAAAACCCGGCCAAGAGTGTAGTAACCGCCCCAGGCCTCTTTCAGCTGGGCCGGATAAGTCTGGAGCACTTGCTCGCGGCCGTCGGGTGTAGGCCTGGCCAGGGCGTGGGTGATGACGCGAGCCGCGATCTCGCCGGACTCCAGTGCGTAGGCGATGCCCTCACCGTTGAACGGGTTCACCATGCCCCCGGAGTCGCCGACGAGCAGCAGGCCCCCGGTGTAATGCGGCGTCCGGTTGAAGCCCATCGGCAGCGCCGCGCCGCGGATCGGCGCGGTCCTGTTTTCCTCGGTGAAGCCCCACTCGGCAGGCATGGCCGCCAGCCATCTGCGCAGCAGTGCCCGGTAGTCGATCTCACCGAAGCCCTTGGAGGTGTTGAGCAGGCCGACGCCCACGTTCGACGTGCCGTCGCCCATGCCGAAGATCCAGCCGTAGCCGGGCAGCAGCGAGCCGCCGTCCCACAGGTCCAGCCAGGCTTCCAGGTAGTCGTCGTCGTGCCGGGGCGAGGAGTAATAGGTGCGGACGGCGACGCCGAGCGGCCGGTCGTCGCGCTTATGCAGGCCCATCGCTACCGACAGCCGGGAGGAGTTTCCGTCGGCCGCAATCACCAGGCGGCTGCGGAACTGCCGGCCGTCGCTCGCCGTCACTCCGGTGATCCGTCCTGTCGCCTCGTCCAGCCGGGGACCGCTGACGTTGACGCCTTCGAGCAGCCGGGCGCCCGCCTTCTCCGCGTGCCTGGCCAGTAGCTGGTCGAAGTCCGTCCGGGCGCGGACGAGGCCGTAGCCCGGGTAGTCCGAGAGGTCCGGCCAGTCCAGCTCGATCCGGCCGCCACCTCCGATGATCCGCAGGCCCTTGTTGCGCAGCCAGCCGTCTGCTTCCGGCATCGGCACGCCCATGCCGATGAGCGCCCTGACCGCGCGGGGCGTCAGGCCGTCGCCGCAGACCTTCTCCCTGGGAAAGTTGGTCTTCTCCAGCATCAGCACATCCAGGCCCGCGGTCGCCAGGTAGTAGCTGGCGGCCGAACCCCCGGGCCCCGCGCCCACCACGATGACGTCGGCGCTGTCGGTCGTCGTCGGGCTCCGGGCGGGCTGCGGTTCGACGGGCCGCGGACCACCCGCCGACTGCGCTCGCGCAGGCTGCGCCGCGCGCCCTGACGACCCCTGCGTTGCGGGGCTGCCGCTGGCGCGCCTTCCCGCGAGCCTGCCGTTACTGGGGGGCAAGTCTGGCGTGCCGGCGGGGGGTGCTTCCTCGGTCACGGACCCGTCCTGACTGCCGTCTTTGTGAAGCCCTTCACAAGGTGTCTTCGCTTCGCAGTTTAGTCCTGTCACTCGTTCGCCGCGTCAGCCGCCCCGGCCGCGTCGGCCGCCCCGCCATATAGCCGCCCAGCCGCATATCCAATCCGCCGTGCCTCTAGTCCGCTGCGCAACGGTAAGCGCAGCGTCGTCGCCCTGACCACCTCACGCACCGCCGACTTGGGGACGGGGCGACATCTGCGCGCAAAAGCCCAGTGTCGGACCCCGCTGGCATGCTCCGTCTGTGGCACGCACCCAAGCGGTCTACTACCGGGACTCGCATGGCGCCGAGCCGGTGAACCAGTTCATCCAGGCGCTTCCGCTCAAGAGTGCCGCGAAGATAGACGACTTCATCGAGGAACACCTGAACGGTAAGCCGCCGCAGGACCCGCCCGCGCTGTTCCCGGTCACATCGCAGATCGACGGCGAACTGCGCGAGCTGCGGGTCCGGTTCGCCAATACTCGCTACCGCATCCTGTACCAGCGCTCAGGAAATCTCGTCGTGCTTCTACACGCAATCGAGAAGGACACCGGAGCGATACCGCAGTCCGAAATAGAGCTGGCACGCCGACGGATGGCAGATTTCCGGCGCCGGATGGACGCCTCACGGCGGATACCTCCCCGGCCCGCGGGCAGGGACGCTCCCTCCAACCGCCCGCTACCATCAGCTTATCAAGATAGGTAAAGTGATGACCGTGAGCGAGCCAGACGCAAGCACCAGCCCAACGGGACGGGCAGCCGCTGAGGCGGCAGCAGGTCGTGCACGCCGCAGCCCGGAGTACCAGGCTGCTCGGGAGGAGTACGCGGCGATCCGCAGGCTGCGGCACAAGAATTGGATCGCCGCCCACATTCGCGAGCGGCGTTACGAGCTGGACCTGACGCAGCAACAGGTCGCTGAGCGGGCCGGCACCTCTCACTCGTTCATCTCCCGACTCGAAAGCGGTGACCATATCCCGACCATCCCGGTGCTCAAGCGCATCCTCGCCGTGCTCGACGAGCAGCTGCTAATTGGCATCGAGCGCCTAGCCCCTGGCGAGGAATACGAGCGCGAGATCGCCCCGGCACCTGAGGTTCTGACCGCCTGACGGATGCCGTGGGCATCGTGGTTGGACCATCAGAAGGATCGATTGGCTGGCACCGTCGAGTCAATCTTGGAGCTACGCGATCGACAGTGCCATTCACTGCAATGGCGCTAAGAGGAGCTGTGCACGGAGCTGCGCTAGCCGGGGCGCCGGGCGCGGTGCAGGGCGACGATGCCGAACGACAGGTTCCGCCAGCTCACCGAGGTCCAGCCGGCGGCTGCGATCCGCTCAGCGAGTTCCCGCTGAGCCGGCCAGTCCCTGATGGACTCGGCCAGGTAGTCGTAGGCCTCGGCGTTGCCGGACAGCCGCCGGGCTACCGCCGGCAGGACCGTGGTCAGGTACCGCTCGTAGAGCGCGTTCAGGCGGCGGAGCGGCAGGTGACTGAACTCGCAGACCACCAGGCGGCCGCCGGGCCTGGTGACTCGCCGCAGCTCGGCCAGGGCCCGGGCGGTGTCCGCCACGTTCCGCAGGCCGAAGGAGATCGTGACGGCGTCGAATGCCCGGTCGGCGAACGGCAGACTCAGCGCGTCTCCCGCGACGAAGCGGACTGCCGCGGGGTGGGGCCGCCCCGTTCCCTTCGTCAGCATGCCGAGGGAAAAGTCGCAGGCTATGCAGCGCGCGCCCGCCGTCGCAAACGCGCGTGCCGAGGCCCCGGTGCCGGCCGCGAGGTCGAGGACGAGATCGCCGGGCCGCGCGCCGACCGCGCTGGCCACGGCGCGGCGCCAGAGCCGGTCCATGCCCAGCGACAGCGCGTCGTTCAGCAGGTCATAGCGGTCGGCGACCTTGTCGAACATCGCCGAGACCTCGGCTGGCTTCTTGTCGAGCTGGGCGCGAGTCATGGGTAGAGCGTGACACACGCACGCAGGCGCGGCGCTGAGCGTGGTTCGGGGGAGTTTGGTGCTCAGCTCGTGACTGGCACGGCGCCGGCCGCGAGGCGCCGGCTAGGGAGTGCTGCCCAGTGCGGTGACCACGGCTTCGACGGTCACCAGGCCGGCGTGCCGGAACCGGAGCCGGAGCAGTATGTCGTTGCCCGGCTGGAGCCGGCGCGGGGCGATGAGCACGAGGT
>JASHSO010000120.1 GCA_030038715.1 Streptosporangiaceae bacterium | reverse complement strand
ACCGAGAATAGCCAGAACTCGTCGGCGCGGGCGACGGCGATCGTTACCATGGGCGGCTGCTCGCCTCGGAACTTGATTGCGTTACTCAGCAGGTTCTGGAACAGCGACGTCAGCAACGACAGCTCGGCTCGGACCGCGGGCAGCTCGCTTGTGGTCTCGACGGTCGCGCCCGCCTGCCGGGTCTCGGCAGCCAGGTTGACCCTGGCCTGCGAAAGCGCGCTACCGCACGACACCAGGACGGGCTCACGCTGTGAGCGCCCGACTCGGCTGAATGCCAGCAGGTCGTCGATCAGCGCCTGCATCCGCCGCGCGCCGTCCACGGCGAACTCAATGTACTGATCCGCCCGGGCATCCAGCTGGCCTATGTATCGCCGCTGCAGTAGCTGGCAGAAGCTGGCCACCTTGCGCAACGGCTCCTGCAGGTCGTGCGAGGCTACGTAGGCGAACTGCTCGAGTTCGGTGTTGGACCGCTCCAAGTCGAGCGCCCGTGCCTGGAGCGCCACGTTCGCCGCGCGGACCGCCGAGAGTTCATGCAAGATGCGCTCGCGCATCCGGTTCACGTCCAGCGCCAGGTTGTGCACTTCCCGCGGGCCGCTTGGGTCTACCACGTGGTCGAAGTCGCCGCTAGCGACCCGGCGTGCCTCGGCAGCCAGCCTGGCCAGCGGCCGGATGGCGGCATTCCGCACGCCGAGTGCGATCGCGAGCACGACGGCGAGCAGCGCAATCGCGATGACAATCCCGGTTACGTTGAGGACCGTGGCCGAGCCTTGCAGGTCGGCGACGGCGCTGCGGCGCTGTGCTGCCAAGTAGTCCTGCAAGGCGCTCACCGGGCCGCGCAGCACGTCGAAGTCTGCCCTGCCAACCGCGATGTCCGGGCTCAGCAGGGGCTTGCCGCTGGCGGCCACCTGGCTGATGGCTGGGGTCGCGTAGCCGGACCGCCATTGGCTGGCGGCGCTGAGCACGCCAGCCAGGTCAGCCTGCGCAGTCGGCATCCCTGCCAGCAGCGGTCGCAATGTGCTAACGGCCGATTTCTGGCTGGCGAGCCCCTGCCGGTAGGGGGCGAGGAACTGCGCTTGGCCGCTGAGCAGATAGCCGCGCAGGCCCGTCTCCTGATTCAGCAGCGCAGCGTACAGCTGTGAGCTGGCAATCGCCGCGGGGTCGAGCACGTTGACCACCCGGCCGCGGGCTGCACCGGAGTTGCTGATGGCCACTGCGCCGACAACGATGGCGGCCACGGAGAACAGCCCGAGCAAGGCAACGCCGACCGCAGCGAACCGGCTCAGTGGCCAGCGGCGGGCCGCGCGCTCGGCGGTCACTGTGAGCCTGCGTGCCTGCTCAGCTCCTACCGGGCGCCGCGACTTAGCGTGCTCGGTCGGCGGCGAACCGTCGGCGCCAGCCGGGCCCACGGTCATCACGCGCCGGGCGCCGAGCAGCTGATCATCATGACCGCGAGGTCGTCGTCGAGGTCGCCGCCGTTGAGTTCGCGCGCGCGCTCGATGACCGAGTCGATCAACAGCTCGTCGGGCAGCTCCGGCTCGCTACCCACCGGCGTTTGTGCTCTCGCCTTCTCGATCAGCTTGATGAGGCCGTCGCTGCCCAGCCGCTCCGGGCCGCTACCCGCCTTGCCCTCGATCAGGCCGTCGGTGTACAGCAGTACGGACCAGCTCTCGTCCAGCTCGACATCGCCTGTTGGCCAGTCAACACTGTGGACGATTCCAGGTGGCAGGCAGACGGGTGCACACAGCTCGACCAGGCGGTCGTCGGTGATCAGCAGCGGCTGGGGATGCCCGGCCAGGTGCATCAGGCCACGAGTACGGTCGGGCGCGATCGACAGCATGCACAAGGTCGCAAACAGCCGGTCACGGTGCCGCTCGTTCTCCACAACCTGCTGAACCGCCGAGAGGATCTCGGTCATCGGGCGTCCGGCCAGAACCATGGTCCGCCAGGCCACTCGCAGGCAGACGCCCAGCGCGGCCTCGTCCGGGCCCCGACCGCAGACATCGCCCACCACCGCGTGTACCCAGCCGTCGGGGCCCTCGACTAGGTCGTAGAAGTCCCCGCCGAGCAGCATCCGCTGTCCGCCAGACCGGTATCGCGCGGTGACCGTCAGGCGGCGATCGGACACTAATGGGGACGGCAGCAGGCCGCGCTCCAGCCTGGCGTTCTCCGCCGCGTACAGCCGGGCCTCTCGCAACTGCCGCTGCGTCTCCTCGGCACGCTGGCGCTCCATCGCGTACCGGACCACGCGATTCAGCAGGAAGCCGTCCACCTGCCCCTTGATCAGGTAGTCCTGCGCGCCGGCGCCCACCGCCTCCTCGCCGAGGTGCTCGTCGGAGATGCCGGTCAGCACGACGACGGCGAGGCCTGGCCTGGTCTCCTGCAGCCAGTGCACGCCGTGCAAGCCGCGTGAGTCCGGCAGCTCGAGGTCCAGGAGCACGCAGCCGATCCCGGCGAGCGCTTCCCTGGCCTCGCGCAGCGACCGAGCTCTTGTCATGTCGAACGGCGCTCCCGCGTCGAGCAGGAGTTCCTCGACGAGCAGGGCGTCGCCGTCGTCGTCCTCGATGAGCAGGACGCGAGTACGCCCGGGCAGCGCGGATCGTGCCGTGCTGCCCGCGCTGAGGTCTTCTGCCACCATCTCGTCCCGCTCGTCATTGTTCGTGCGGAGTGCAGGCAATCAGGTAAGTCCGAGCCAGCATAGGCTGTCCTTCGAGGCTGACAGTAAAGTACTCGTCAACCGCGGGCTGGCCGAGCGTTTCGCTCAGGCAGGTGCACTGGCCGAGCGGCTCCTTCGCGAGTTGCCGCCGACCACGCGGCAGCGCTCTGTTCGCAAGCCTGAGCGACATCGCGAACCGCCAGCCACCAGCCCGCAGCGCCGATATCGTGCGCGCCGACCTGACGGACGGCCTTGCGGATCTCGTGCAGCCCGGCGGTCAGCTGGTCGGTGGTGTCCGCGACCGGCCGGTGGCCAGCAGCCCGCCGGCAGCTCGCTTCGGCCGCCGCCGCGTAACCGAGGACCAGGTCGGCGATTCGCGCCCAGGTCTGAGCCAGCACGCCAGTGCTGCCGCAATTGCCGGAATAACCAGAAATGTCATCGAGGGCCGCGAACAGCCTTCGGATGCGATTCTGCTCGGCGCTTATCCACGGATGTGTGCTTCGCACCAGCCCGTCACCCCTTGGCGACCGGCCCGGTCATCGGTAGCGAGCCGCTCACATCTTGCGGGCCTGAGCGGCCGCTCGATGGTCGGGTCCGGCCCCACTGCTGAGAGCCCCGGCCCGCTTGCTCTAGTCACCAGCGGTACTCAGGGAGGCGCTGCGGAATCAATCCGGCCACCACCTTGCCAGGGCATGGGACTGGCAGGACGCCCGCGGTCACGGCGCGCCCGCGGTCACCGGGCTGGAGTCTGCCAGTGAACCGGCAGACGGCGTGACCGAAGGTGCCGGGGAGGTGGCCGGGCTAGGCGACGACGTGCTGCTTGGTGACGTGGCCGGGCTTGGTGACACGGTTGGGCTTGGTGACACGGTTGGGCTTGGTGAGACCGTAGGCGTCCTCGTCTGCGAGCTGTGTGCTGGGCTCGGACTGGCAGGGTGCGTAGCAGGCGGCGCGTTCACCAGTTGCGGCGTACGAACCTGGCGACTGCCTGGGGCCAGCATCAGCGCTACGGCTGCCACGACCACCGCGCTGACAGTGGCGATACCGCCGACGGCCGCGCCGCGCACGAATGCTCGCCGTTCCCGCGTTCGCCGCCACTCCGTGGTGCGCCGCGCGCTCAGGTCCGGGGGCAGCGCGGCCCGTTGAGCAGCCCAGCTGTTGACGGGCGCAGCGAGCATGCCGAGCGTGGGGAACAGCAGCAGGGCCGCCAGCAGCGGCCCGGCCAGTTCCGTGGGCTTGGTCAGCGCCCCGGCTATGCCAGCAATGCCGAGCACGCCGAGCGCGGACTCGGCCCAGTTCGCCCGCAGCGCTTCCCACCACTTGGTCTTCTCGCTGGTCTTCGGCGTCCGCAGGAATGCCGCCTTGCGAGCGAATAGCGCCAGCACCGAGGCGCGCGCCACCACCAGCGAGGTCGACTGCCAGATGAAGAAGGCGCCAATCGCGTCGCGCCAGGAAGCTCCGGTGCTCCTGCGCAGTAGCGCCACGGCCCTGACCAGTCCAAGCAGCACCAGCACCGGGACTGTGGCCACGAGGAATGCCGTCAGCTTGCGGAACAGCGCCCCGCCGCCCGTCGCCAAGTTTGCAGTTCCGGCCAGCAGGAATACGAAGAACACCAGACCCAGCAGGTCGCCGTACCATTGCACGCCGCCGGACAAGTAGGACCAGCGCTGGCCGGTACTCAACCGGTTCTGCCGGGTCTGCTGTCCCGGCAGCAGCGAGCGCCAGTGCATGCGCAGGAGCTGGATGCCGCCAAAGCACCACCGGTACCGCTGACCCTTGAGAGCCTCGAACGTGAGCGGCATGATGCCCTGGCCCCAGGACTCGTCTACCGTCAGCCCGGACCAGCCCGCGCGTAGCAGCCGCAGCGACAGCTCAGCGTCCTCGGTGATGCACCAATCATCCCAGCCGCCGAGTTGTTCGAGGGCCACCCGCCGGATCAGGCCCATCGTGCCGGCGAAGATCGCGCCGTCCCGCTCGTTGCGCGATGGCTGTGATACTGCGAAGAAGTACTCATAGGAGTAATAGAGGCGGCGGTAATAGCCCGACCTCGTCCAGCCGCGGTAGTCCTGCGGCGCCTGGGTAAAGCCCACCCAGCTATCGGCAAACAGCGGGGCGCAGCGGCGCAGGAAGCCCGGCTTGAGCTGATAGTCGGAGTCGACTACGCCGATGATTTCAGCCCGCGGGTCGGTCATCTCGCGGAGCGCGTAGTTCAGCGCCCCCGACTTGTAGCCCGGCCAGTTCTCGAGGTGGGCGAACTTGGCTCCATGCCGGGCGCACCAGGCCTCGACCGGGCGCCAGAGCGCCTCGTCGTCGGTGTTGTCGTCGATGACAACGACCTCATACCGCGGGTAGTCCAGGCGCAGCAGGGAGCGCAACGTGTCCATGACCATGTCTGGCGGCTCGTTGTGCGCCGGCACATGCAGGCTGACGAACGGCAGCTCGGCGTCGGGAACCCGGACAGTTTCTGCCCGGCTCAGCCGCCTGCGCCATTGCTCAGAGCCGAGGGCATCGCAGATTTCCCACAGGTACGCGCTCGCGAGCAGGGCGGCGAACACCTCGCACAGCCACAGCAATAGCCCGCCTGCCGTCCCGGCCGGCCCGAGATTGCTGTCAAATGTCCAGTCAAGTACGAATGCCAGATAAACCACGAATAGAAAAATAGTCGCAGACCAGCATAGATGCCCGCGAGCACTCCACCGCCGGGTAACCGGCAACCAGGCCAGGCTGGCGACCACGACCCCTGCGGCGCCTTCGATCGCATAGCGCTGCGAGTCACCGAACAGGCGCAGCGCGCCAATCACGATGGCGGCCAGAAGCACTGTGGCGACCAGCGCGAACACCAGCCGTTTCATGATCGGCCAGCCGCCAGAAGCCGGACCCCGCCGTCTGGCCTGGATCAGCAAGCCTGCCGTGGCGACCGGAGCGGCGACGATTCCGGCCAGCACCAGCGCGGCGAGCACCAGTGGCCCTCCTTCCCGCCCTTCCGGCAGCCGATACCGCTAGTGCACCATTCAGATCGGTGTGGTTCAGCCAGGCCGCGAACTTCCGTCCGTCTGTCCATCAGCAGAGGCGGCCGGGTGAGCGTGCCATTCGGGCCTGAGCGTCACGCGCGGGGCGGGACGCCTGCCCGCAGCGCCAGCATGGTCAGGTCGTCAAGCAGCACGCCGCCGGAAAATTCGAGCACGAGCTTGCGGATCTCGGACACGAGCTCGGCCGCGTGCCGTCCCGCCAGCGGGGCCAGACTGTCGGCCAGGTGATCCTCGACATAGTCGGTCTGCTGGCTGCGGACGTCGGCGAGACCGTCGGTGAAGAAGAACAGGGCGTCCCCGGTGCTCAGCTCTAGTTCCAGCGTCGTCGGCTCGGGATCGGGGAAGATGCCGAGCGCAACCCCGCCGCCGGGCAGCAGCCGAGCACGTCCGTCAGCCTTGAGCAAAACCGGCCCAGGGTGCCCTGCGCTCGCGAGCACGACCCGCAGTGTCGCGTTGTCCCAGCTCAGGTGCGCTGCGCTGGCGGTGACGAACCTGCCGCCGAAGTCCTCGGCAAGCATGATGTCATTGGCTCCGCGCAACACTCCCGCCGGGTCTGCATTCGAGTGTGCCAGCACCCTGATCGCGTGCCGCGCCGACGCGGTGGCCGCGGCGGCATCCTCTCCCTTGCCGCATACGTCACCGATCGCCACTCCCCAGCCTCCGGGAGTCGGGTAGGCGTCATAGAAGTCTCCGCCGACCTCTCTGCCGCGAGTCGGGGCCATGTGCGCGTAGGCGATGTCGACGCCGGGAACGGGCTTCAGCACCGGAGGCAGCAGGCTCGCTCGCAGTGCCTCGGCGGCCTCGGTACGACGCCGCAGCGTCCGGCGCGCGGATATGGCACGGGCGAGCAGGCCACCGATGTCCTCAGCCAGGGCGGCATCGGCAACGGTGAACTGCCCACCGTCGCCGTCACGCAGCAACGTCAGCACCCCGTACTGGCGTGTGCCGTCTGCCAGCGGCACCGACAGCACCGACGCGGCGCCGAGCAGCGCCAGCAGCGGCACCTTGTCCGGAGCCAGGCCGAGAGCCAGCTCATCGTCAGCATGGGTGATCAGCTGCGCGGTACCGGACTCCATGACCTGGTCGGGCACGGATCCGGGACCGGGGTCAACGGATGCTGCCACGTGTGCCAAGCCGACCGACTCGTGATCGTCGGGACCGGCGACGAAATGCCGCCGCAATTGGTCGCGGCGGCGGATGTCGATGACGGCCCACGTTGCCAGTTCCTGTGTCAGTAGCCGCCCACACCGCTGCAACAGAACCGACTCGCTGATTGAGGCGCTTTCCAGCAGCAGCCTGGTGGCCGCGGCCAGCATGTCCAGCCTGCGGGTCGCGGTGGCGACAACGGCAGCGTCGGGGGCGGCTGACTTGATCGGCCTGGACCCACCGGACCGATGGACTGGCCCGCGTTGGCGGGACGCGCCGGGCGTGGTGACGGCGACGAGCAGGCGTCCGGGGTCGCCGCGCACATTCAGCGGGCTGATCTGCAGCTCACCGCGAACCGCTCCGGTGGCTCGAAGGACGCCGCAGGCGACGACCGCGTTTTCGCCGGTCCGGTTCACCGCCGCCAACCGGGAGCGCAGCGCGGCCCTGGCGGCGGGGTCGACCAGGGTGGTCAGCGACCTGCCGGTGGCATATCCCTGGCCCACGTCGAGCAGTTCACAGGCCGCCGAATTGGCTCGTAGCACCGTGCCTTCGCGGTCGATGACATAGAGCGGCACAGGAGTGTCCGCGAATACGGCGCGCAGGAGTCGCCTCTCGGAGTGCAGATCGCTCAGCGTGCGGTCTGAGGCCAAGCCCGTCGAGTCGCCGCTTGCCTGCGCTAGGGCATCGATGGCGGCATCGAGTTCAGCGAGCGCGGCGTCCAGGAGCGTTCGCTGGTCGGCGCCCCGGAGTTTTGCGGCATGTCGCAGCGCGGCAGAGCGGGATCTGAGATCGGCCATGTCCCCGGCCGAAGCTTGCGGCTCAGACACGTCCGGCATGCCACTGCCCATCTTCGCTGTGAGGTCACCATGCTATCGGCGGCCGTGCCTGCGCTCGCTATGCAGGCATTTCACGGCTGTGACCGGGTATGCCCGCCAGCTCTGCCAGGTCACGCGCAGCGCGTCCGCGCCGCCCGCTGTGCGCGGCGATGATCCGCCGTGCCACCTCGGTTGCGCGGATGTTGCTTCGCTGTGACACTTCGCGGATGCGCTCCAGCGCGTCCTCGGCGGTGCAGCCGAGCGCATGCATCAAAATGCCCTTGGCCTGGTCGACGACTGCGCGCCCGCCGGCCGCGTCACGGAGCTGCCCAGCGGTGCGCTGCGCACTGCCGTACTCCGAGACCGCGCCGACGAGCGCACTGCCATAGGCGACCAGCAATTCTGCCAGCCAGAGCTGGTCGAGATCGATGGCGGCCGGTCGGGCCGAGAACAGCGTCAGTGCGACGACTGGCGGGCCCTGGTAGCTCAGCGTCACCGAGCTGCGCACTCCTGCCTGCAGGGCGGCCGCAGCATACTCCGGCCAGGTCGCGTCGGTCAGCGTGTCTTTGCAGGTGGCTAGTGCACCGTGCCCGATGGCGTCGAGCATGGGCCCGCGCCCGCAAGCCAGCTGCAGCTCGGCGAGCCGCGAGGATTCCGGATGGCTAGCAGCCAGGCAGGCGAGCTCCCCGTCCCGCCAGATCGCCGCGTTAGCCGCGGTACAGCCTGGCACGTGGCTGGCGGCAAGGATCGTGAGCCGGTGCAGCGACCGCTCCTGTGTTGCGGCCGCCAGGCTGAGCAGCGCCGCGGTCTGCTCGGCTAGGTCAGAACCCGGCACGCCCTCACCAGCCCCGGATGCCTAGCTGCCTGCGGGGTCGGCGGCGCTGGCCTGCGCGACGAGGGCTTCATCCACGCTGTCGAACATGGCCAGCCGCTCGGCGAGGCCAGTGATCCAAAGCGTCTTGGTGTAGCGGTACCTGGCGCCGGCTAGGGCAAGCTTGCCGCCTGCGCCCTCGATCTGCTTCCAGTGCCCGACGATAACTGCGAGCGCACTCGTGTCCAGAAAGTCCACGGCAGACAGGTCGAGAATGATGCTGCTGTGGCTATCTTGAGCCTGTGTCAGGCACTCGTCGAGCTGCGGGCTGGTCACGATGTCCAGGTCGCCGCGAACAGTGACTATTGCGCTGTCACCGCGGCTCTCGGCAGAGAGCCAGAGTGCGTCCACCGCTCCACCTCGGGAAGAGTTGAACCTTCGCAATGAAGGTATCTCGCTCATAGTA
>JASHSO010000119.1 GCA_030038715.1 Streptosporangiaceae bacterium | reverse complement strand
GAGCCATCGACCCCGACCACGACAAGCGGTTCTGAACCGGGACTAGTCATCGAGTTGCCTCCCTACGCGGCTTGTTTCATCGAACCGGGCAGGATGCGATCTGGCCAGGGCCCATGGTCCCGGAAACGGCACTCCTCCATGGTCGCACGAGACCTCTCTCGCTCAGCGCCACAGGGACAGCGCGGCATGCTCGCCTGGTGGAGGCGGCATCCCGGCTGCCGTAGGGCCTCGTCCCGCCGGCGTCGTCCCGCCGGCCCCCCCGCCGGCCACCCCCGCCGGCCTCGTTCCACCTGTCGGCTATCCCCACCTTGTAGCGGTTGGGTGACCAAATCCCCACTTTGTAGCGCTTGGGTGGCCACGAAGCACACATTTCGGGCGGGAAAATCACTGGAACCATTACAATGTCGGTGGCTCGGGTCATTCTGGCCGGTATGACGGCGAAAGCTTCGGGCGCTAAGCCCTGTTTTAAGGAGATATTCACCACGGCGGAGTTAGCCGCGTCCGGGAAGTCCGACACTGCCATCAGGACGCTAGTACGCCGGGGCTCCCTGGTCCGCATTCGCCGAGGCGTCTATGCCAGCGGCACGCTTGCACGCCGGTGCGGCGAGCACACGTTGCGCGTGGCTGGCGCGCTCAGCCTGACCATGCGCGGTGCAGTCGCAAGTCACCACAGCGCGGCCCAGTTACACGGACTCGACTTGCTGGAAGGGCCGGGTACTCAGGTCACTCTTACGGTTCCGGCGGGGTGCGGCCGGGCAGGCCGGGCAGAAGTGCGCTACTACACAGCCGCTCTCCCGCGACGGCAGGTCGCGTCGAAGTTCGGCGTGCCGGTCACGTCGGTGGCCAGGACAGTTGTCGACCTGGCTCGGGTGCTGGAGTTTCGCGCGGGAGTGGTGGCCGCTGACTCGGCCTTGCATCAGGGCTTGACGTCGAAAGAGGACCTGCGGGCAGTGCTGGCAACGTGCCGGCGCTGGCCAGGCATCGAACGCGCGGCCGAGGTAGTCGAGTTCGCCGACGGACTCACCGAGTCACCACTTGAGTCGATTGCCCGGGTGGTAATCAGGGACACCGGGCTGCCGCCGCCGCAGCTGCAGGTCTGGGTCGGCGGCGATGAGGTCATCGGCCGGGCTGACTTCTACTGGCCGCAATACAAGACGATCGTGGAGGTTGACGGGGCCAAGAAGTTCGCGAACCCGCAACGGGCCATTGGGCAGCTGCGGCGCGACAAGATGCTCACCGAGGCCGGGTTCGAAGTGCTGCACTTCAGCTGGTACGAGATCACGCAGATGCCGGAGTACGTGGCCAGGTCCATCCGGGCCGCGTTCGAGCGCGGTCTGCGGAGGGCCTCGTGATGCCCGCGGCTACAGCGAGCTTGCGACCAGGACGGCAAGGTCGACTAGCCGGCAGGTGTAACCCCACTCGTTGTCGTACCAGCCGAAGACCTTGACCAGCGAACGCGCGGCCTGGGTCAGGCCGGAGTCGAATACGCAGGACGCCGGATCGCCGATGATGTCGCGGGACACCAGCGGGTCGGTGCTGTACCGCAGGATCCCGGCTAGCTTCCCGGCGGCCGCCCGCATGAACGCCTCGTTGACGTCAGCCGCGGTGACCTCGCGGCCCAGCACAGCCGTCAGGTCAGTCAGTGAGCCGTCCTCGACTGGCACCCTGACCGCGACGCCGTCCAGTCGGCCTTCGAGCTCGCGGATCACCTGGCCGGTCGTGCGCGCGGCACCGGTCGTGGTCGGCACGATGCTGACCGCGGCGCTGCGCGCGCGGCGCAAATCCTTGTGCGGGCCGTCCAGCAGCATCTGGTCGCCGGTGTAGGCATGCACCGTGGTCATCAGGCCCTGGGTGAGGCCGAACGCGTCGTTGAGCACCTTGGCCATTGGCGCCACGCAGTTGGTGGTGCAAGACGCGCACGAGACCACGTCGTGCCGATGCGGGTCGTAGTCGGCGTCGTTGACGCCGATCACGACCGTAAGGTCGGCTCCCTTACCGGGCGCCGAGATCAGCACCTTACGCGCGCCGCCCTTGAGGTGCAGGGCGGCGTCGTCGCGGGCGCGGAACTTGCCAGTCGACTCGATCACTACTTCGGCGCCGAGGTCACCCCAGCTGATGTCGGCGGGATCGCGGACGTTCAGCGCGGCAATGGGCAGGCCGTCGACGACGATCGAGTTGGCCGAGTGTTCGACCTTCGCCTCGAGCCGTCCGTACGTCGAGTCGAATTCCAGCAAGTGGGCGAGGGTCGCGGCGTCCGTAATGTCGTTGACGGCCACAACCTCCAGGTCGTCACGCTCCAGGCATCGCCGGACAAAGGCACGGCCGATCCGGCCGAAGCCGTTGATCCCAACTCGGGCAGGCATGAAAGTCCCCTCCTTCTGTCGGCCGCAGCGGGCGGCCTGATCTTCATGCGGCGCGGCCTTCGTCCTGGCGACACCGGGATGTCAGTCAGCGGCTGTGCGGGACCACCACGACGGGACAGCCCGCATGATGCACGACCTGGCTGCCCACCGAGCCGAGCATCAGCGGCGTGAACCCGCCGCCGCCCCGAGTTCCGACCACGAGCAGGTCAGCCCCAGCCGAAGCGTCGATCAGCTCCTTGGCGGGGAAGCCGTTCACCGCCGTGATCGTGACCGCGGGTGGCTGGCTGGCGAGCTTGGCGGTCACCCCGGCCACTTCGTCCTCTGCGGACTTGCGGACTGCCGCGAGCCGCTCGTCGTCGCCGGGGTAGGGGGCCGGATGGCCCGTCCAGTAGCTGGCCATGACCGGGTTGACGGTGAGGACTTGGAGCGGCACCTTGCGGATGACTGCCTCGCTCATTGCCCATTCGAGTGCAAGACGGGAATTATGTGACCCGTCGATGCCCACAGTGATTCCTGCCATTGCTCTATCTCCTTCCGGTTGGCCCGTTTTCGGGCCACTGGCCGACGCCACGCAGCGGCCATACTCCGACATTCCATTGTTCTTCTGGACCGAGCAGGTCGCGAGGGTCGTCTGGGCTGGTGTGGACGGGCCATTGGTCCCGATTTAGCGGACCGGGCCCGCCATCCGCTCACGACCGCCGCGACAGGTCATACCCAGCACTCGGCCGTCAGGTTGCGGCGATGGCCGCCAGCGTCGCCAGCAGGAACGTGGCGATGGCCAGCGCGCCGTGCACCGCCGGGATGATCGGCAGCAGCGTTACCCGCCTGGTGCGCTCGGGCGGCTGCGCCTCGGCGAGGATGCGGGCCAGCATGTCATCCACCAGCATGCCGGTAAGCCCCTCGCTGGACAGGGCCTTGGCTAGTACCTCGTCCGAGACAATCTCCGCAGGCAGATCGTCGGCGGGCCACCCGGCGGCCGTCGCGCCGAATTCCGCCGCGCCGGGGTCGGTACTGGCCGGTCCGCCGGGGGCTGGATGGGGCCCGCCGCGCCGACTAGGTGCGGGAGCGCGGCGCGACGGGTAAGGCGTCCACACGGTGACTGTCGAGATGCCGAAGCCGATCGCCGAGCCGAGGAGAGCCAGTGCCAGCCAGGCCAATGCGGAGTAGCTGGTAGCCAGGAAACTGATCCAGCAGAGCAGCCCGGTGCCCGCGAGGCAGGCGTGCCCGAGCATCACGGGCAGGGACACCCCGTCGGGGCGGGATCGGCTTTGGCGCGGGCTGCCGCTGTTCATCCAGCTCCTCAGCATCCAGGCGCCGAGGGCCTCGGCCCACAACCAGCTCGCCAGCGTGGCGAAGGCCAGGCTGCGGCCGTCAGCGATGACAGGCGGGCTACCGCCAGCCGACAGCAGGCACCCTGCTGCCTGGCTGAACGGTGTCCTGCAGTCGCTGAACATGGCTTCTGGCCCTCGAAGCGGTGTCGCCGTTGCGACGATCCTTCTTCCCAGCGGACCACATCGCGCGCGAGTTCTCTACCCTCCGCGGGTGCCACATTGCGCGACTTCGCCAACCTCCGCCGGGTGCCGCACTGCTAGGCCATCGCGAGCCAGCCGGTGACGACGGCAAGAACGCCGAGGACCACGGCAGTGACTATCCGGACGATCTTGACGTCGACCCAGCGCACCAGGCTGCTGCCGCCGACGACGGCCAGAGCGCAGACGGCCCACAGGCCGAGAACCGCTCCGGCAGACACCGCCAGCGGCGCGTGATAGCGGGCCGCCAGGTTGGCGGTCAGTATCTGGGTTAGGTCTCCCCACTCGGCGAGGAAGACCACGGTGAACGCGGTCGCCACGATGCGGGCAGGCGTGCCCACTGGGTTAGCAGCGCGCTGCGAACCCGCGGGCTTGACGCGCCGCTCAGCAAGCGCCTCGTGGGCCGCAAGGGCTGCTCCGGCAGCGAACATCAGGCAGACCGCGGCATCGAGGATCCGATGGGGCAGCACCCGGAACAGCGTGATACCCACGCTGACCGCGATCACCACGTGGATGGCAAACGCGGCCGCCGCGCCGAGCCAGACCAGGGCGGGCCGTCCCCTGGTGGACAGGACGAGCGACGCGAACATGGTCTTGTCGGGCAACTCACCCAGGAAGATCACCGCAAAAGTGGTGATCACGATGATGGCGTCCATCCCAGCTCTCTCGCCGGGACGCAAGGGGCTACCTCGTCCCGGCCATGTCGGATATGGCAGGAACGAAGGTCTCGCCCACCTGGAGACAGGTCCCGCAACCGGGCCCGCGCGGGGCCAGCATGTCGACTGCGGGGTTACGGACTACTCCCCTTCATCGGCGAGCCTATCAGGCCTCCCTGGTGCATGTGCGCAGGCCAGAGGTTTGCCGTGAATGGCCACGTGACATAGACTGCAGGCGGTTTTGTTCAAGGCACCTCGTTCGGTGAGGCGTCGACATGAACACAGGCCACTGATCCGACGACGTCGAGAGACGCCCAGGGTCAGGACAGGTCTCCCCGGATTAAGGGGTGACCCGAAGTGGCTGCGCCGCCACGGTGGCGCTACGTCGTGTCGTGCCAAAGCTCTGACGAGTAGGGGTGCGCGCCTGGCTTACAGCCGGCGCATGTCTCCCCGCGTGCCAAGGGTTGACGCCCGCGTGTGTCACGGCCGGAGGGAGGCGAGAGATGGATAGCAGTAAACCGGGCCATCAACGGCCCGGAATCCAGGTGCACTCGCTTTCTTCCGGCACGCGGTGACCCGTTCTACCTAGGGCGTCCCGCCTGAACTGCCGCCTTGGCGTCAGCAGGTTGCCGCGCGCCTCCCGATGACGACCCAGCCAGGGCAGGGGAGGGACGGCCATGAGCATGGCGCTCGAAAACCGCAGTGCGGTACTCGACTCCGAGCACGCCGGCGACATCCGCGGCGCGCTCGGCACGATCAGGCTCGACGACGCTACCCCGCGCCAGGGCAAGTCCGCCGCCCTCAAGACGCTCCTTGCCATCGTCGGCCCAGGGCTGATCGTGATGGTGGGCGACAACGACGCTGGCGCATTCGCTACGTACGGCCAGGCCGGCCAGAACTACGGCACCCATCTGCTGTGGACCCTGTTGCTGCTGGTACCCGTGCTGTACGTGAACCAGGAGATGGTGCTGCGCCTTGGCGCCGTCACGGGCGTCGGCCACGCCCGGCTGATCCTGGAGCGCTTCGGTAAGTTCTGGGGCGCCTTCAGCGTGATCGACCTCTTCATCCTGAACGCCTTGACGATCGTCACAGAGTTCATCGGCATTACCCTTGCGGCCGGGTACCTCGGGTTGCCCAAGGTTGCCTGTGTCGGCCTCGCCGGACTGGTGATCGTCGGGGCCGCCTTCACGGGCAGCTTTCGCCGGTTCGAGCGCATCGCCATGGTGTTCTGCGCGGGCAGCCTGCTGCTGATACCGCTGTACTTCTTGGCCCACCCCGGCGTCACCCAGATGGCGCGCGACTTCGTGATCCCGCAGCTGCCCGGCGGCGCCGGGCAGCTGTCGACCGTGATGCTGCTGGTCATCGGCATCGTCGGTACCACCGTCGCGCCGTGGCAGCTGTTCTTCCAGCAGAGCTACGTCATCGACAAGCGGATCACGCCTCGGTTCATCAGGTACGAGAAGGCTGACCTGTGGATCGGCATGGTCATCGTGGTGATCGGCGCGGCAGCTGTCATGGGCGCCACCACGGCGGCGTTCGCAGGAACTCGCGGTCTCGGCCATTTCACCAGCGCGGCCGGCCTGGCATCCGGGCTGCAGGCGTATGCCGGGAGGGCGGCCGGAGTGGTCTTCGCGGTCGCGTTGCTCGACGCCTCGATCATCGGCGCGTTCGCGGTATCCCTGTCCACTGCCTACGCGATCGGGGACGTGTTCGGGCTGCGGCACTCCCTGCATCGCGGCGTCAAGGGCGCCAAGGGCTTCTATGCGGTGTACGCGGGGCTGATCGCCCTTGCCGCGGCCATTGTGCTGATTCCCGGTTCGCCGCTCGGGCTGCTCACCGAGGGTGTGCAGACCCTGGCCGGCGTGCTGCTCCCGTCGGCGACGGTGTTTCTCCTGCTGCTCTGCAACGACAGCCAGGTGCTCGGCCCCTGGGTGAACGGCC
>JASHSO010000118.1 GCA_030038715.1 Streptosporangiaceae bacterium | reverse complement strand
CGCCGACCTGGCTGGAACACCACGTGCCACACACCCCGTCTATAAGCCGGCGGAACGCACGCCGCGTGGCCGACCGGCTGCCACGGCTTCTGCGCCAGCGCGCCCGGAAGCGGTTGTGGCTAAGTACGTGTTGTTCGTCTGGCCGCCATTCCGAACCAATGCTGCTGGCTCGCAAGCCGGCCGGCTGCCGCGAACTTACCCGGAGGTATCTGCGCTAAACCTGGCCCCTCGCCTAGCGGAGCGGCCAGCGCTGCGCTGCGATCGGCGAATCCGCCAGCTCGTAGACCTCGGGCCGGGCCGCCTCATCCCGTCGCCGCGCCAGCTCCGCACCGACTGCCTAAACGCTCGCCGGGTCCCCAGTCAACCAGCGGCCTGTATGCTTGCGACCCGTGCCGCCGTCGGGGCGAGATTGCGCCGATTGTCAATTTAACCCCGGTACGAGGGAGCTCGGCGGCGCGAGTGCCCGGCCCAGCCCGGCTGCAGGACCCAGCGCAAGCTGTCGGGTAAGCGCTAGGACCCGGGTGCGATCGGCAGCCTCGCTGCTGCCAGGCGAGCGTCTGGGAGTCGGCCAGTCCTGCTCAACGCCATCAGCGCTGGCTTGCGCCCGACGTCACTACGACCTCGACCCGCTGGAACTCCTTCAGATCCGAGTAGCCGGACGTCGCCATGGTCCTGCGCAGTGCACCCATCAGGTTCATAGAACCGTCAGCAACACTCGACGGTCCGTGCAGGATCTGCTCGAGGGTACCGATCGTGCCCACTTTCAGCCTGGCGCTGCGTGGCAGATCTGGATGATGCGCCTCGCTGCCCCAGTGATAGCCGCGGCCGGGTGCCTGGATTGCCCGCGCGAACGGCGAGCCCACCATGACCGCATCGGCACCGAGTGCGAGTGCCTTGGCGATGTCACCGCTGCGCGTCATGCCGCCGTCCGCGATAACGTGCACGTACCGGCCGCCAGATTCGTCCAGGTAGTCCCGTCTGGCCGCGGCCACGTCGGCGATAGCGGTCGCCATCGGAACGGCGACGCCCAGCACGGCGGCGGTCGTGTGGCCCGAACCACCGCCGAACCCAGCTAGCACGCCAGCCGCGCCGGTTCGCATCAGGTGCAGCGCGGCAGTGTAGGTCGCGCAGCCACCCACGATCACGGGCACGTCAAGCTCGTAGATGAACTGCTTCAGGTTGAGCGGCTCTGCCTTCCCCGATACGTGCTCAGCCGACACCGTGGTCCCGCGGATCACGAAGATGTCCGCACCGGCATCTATTACTGCTTTGTAGTAGCGAACGGTCCGCTGTGGAGACAGCCTGGCAGCCGTGGTAACCCCTGCGGCCCGGATCTCCTCGATCCGGCGGCCGATGAGCTCTTCCTTGATGGGCTCTGCATAGATCTCCTGCAGCCGCTTGGTCGCCGCGTCGTCGCCGAGCTCCGCGGCCTCGGCGAGCAGCGGCTCCGGCTCCTCGAACCTGGTCCAGAGGCCTTCCAGGTCCAGCGCGGCGAGCCCACCGAGCTTGCCGACCTCGATCGCCGTAGCGGGTGATACCACGCTGTCCATCGGCGCAACGACCAGCGGCAAGTCGAACCGATAGGCATCGATCTGCCAGGCGATCGATACCTCGTCCGGATGCCGCGTGCGGCGAGAGGGCACTATGCCGATCTCGTCAAGGGTGTAGGCGCGCCTGCCGCTCTTGCCGCGCCCGATGTCGATGACTGTCACTTTGACCCTCCCGCCCCCCTTGCTCTCCCGTGCGGCGACCCTCGCTAGCCGGAGTTACGCCTCCCGCCGTAGTTCGGCGCCTCGGCCACCATCTCGATGTCGTGTGGGTGGCTCTCCGCTAGCCCGGCGCCGGTGATCTGGATGAACTGCGCCCGCTGTAGCTCGGCGATCGTGCGGGCGCCGCAGAATCCCATGGCCGCCCGGAGGCCGCCGACGAGCTGGTCGGCGACCGAGACGAGCGGCCCGCGGTAGGGCACCTGACCCTCGACACCCTGCGGCACCAGCTTGTCCTCGCGCAGCACGTCATCCTGGAAGTAACGGTCCTTGGAGTAGGAGCCGCCACGCTCGGCATTCCGCATCGCGCCGAGCGAGCCCATGCCGCGGTAGAGCTTGAACTGCTTGCCGTGCACGAACACCATCTCGCCAGGACCTTCGGCACAGCCGGCCAGCAGGCCGCCGAGCATGACCGTGTCAGCGCCGGCCGCTATCGCTTTGGCGATGTCGCCGGAGTACTGCACGCCGCCGTCGCCGATCACCGGGACACTCGCAGGCCGACAGGCTTGCGCGGCCTCGTAGATGGCCGTGACCTGCGGCACGCCGACGCCTGCCACGACCCGCGTGGTGCAAATCGAGCCGGGCCCGACGCCGACCTTGACCGCATCGGAGCCCGCGTCGATGAGGGCCTGAGCACCCGCCCTCGTCGCCACGTTCCCGCCCACGACCTCGATCCGGGAGTTGGCCTTAACCTGGCTGACCATGTCCAGCACGGCCTCGGAATGGCCGTGCGCGGTATCCACAACCAGGAAGTCGGTGCCTGCTTCGATCAGCGCCTGTGCCCTGCGCTTGGCGTCCTCACCTACGCCGACCGCCGCGCCGACCACCAGCCTGCCCTCGGCGTCCTTGGTGGCGTGCGGGAACTGGTCGCTCTTGGTGAAGTCCTTGACAGTTATCAGCCCGCGCAGCCGGCCGGCGGCATCGACCAGCGGGAGCTTCTCCACTTTGTTGCTGCTCAGCAGTCGCAGCGCCGCGGGCCTTGTCACGCTGGCGGGGGCGGTGACGAGCGGCATCGGCGTCATCACCTCAGCGACGCGCCGCCGGTGGTCGGACTCGAAGCGGATGTCACGGTTGGTCACGATCCCCACGAGAACTCCGCCCGGGTCGGTGACCGGCACGCCGGAGATCCGGTATCTCGCGCACAACTCCTCGACCTCGGCAACCGTCGCGTCCGGTCCGCAGGTCACCGGATTGGTGATCATCCCGGCCTCGGACCGCTTGACCATGTCCACCTGCTGTGCCTGCTCCTCGATGGACATGTTGCGGTGCAGCACGCCGACGCCTCCCTGGCGTGCCATCGCGACCGCCATCCGCGCCTCGGTCACCGTGTCCATGGCCGAGGAGACAAGCGGTACTCGCAGCCTGATGTGCGGCGTGAGCTGCGCACTGGTGTCCGCCTCGCTTGGCGTGATAACCGAATGGGCCGGCAGCAGCAAAACGTCGTCGAACGTCAGGGCGGCTGGACCGAACTTCTCGTCGCTCATATCACGTTCCGCGAGTTCGAGGAGGCTGGGATTCCCCTCATCCTAGTTACCGCGCGGCCCGAAGGCGGACACCACAGCCGGGTCAGCCGGGCTGGCGCCGGGATCCCTGCCACGGGGGAGCAGGGATCCCGGCGGGCCCGCTGGGCCGCGATCCGCGGGGGGAGGCGGATCGCCCTGGGTGCGCCACTGTGGCGCAATGGCTTGGGCAGTCACGCACCGGTGGCGGTCGAAATGACGATGTCGAGCCGATCGCGCGACGGCGTGCATTGGCCTGGTCCGAAATCACGGCGAGCTGCCTGCGTGTCCACCTGAGCGGTCGCCGTTCAGCCTGGTGATGCTGCCATGCTCAGCCCCCGTCTAGCAGCGCCCCGCCGTGGTCGCCTTCGGCGCAGATCACGTAGATGTACTTACCAAGACGTGATTCCCCCTGCGGGTGGTCAACACACCATCAAGATAGGCAACAGAATGGTAACGCTGAGCCGCCGCGAGTCGCCCGGGGTAAAGCAATAACAATAAGTGTTGTAGTAACTACTCCAAGTACCGACAAATGGCACCGGAGCCCCGTCACGCGCTTACGCGGTGCAGGGCTCGGTCGCATCGCACCGCTGGCGCGGTACGGGGCTCCGGCCGCATCACACCGCTGGCGCGGTACGGGGCTCCGGCCGCATCACACCGCTGGCGCGGTACGGGGCTCCGGCCGCATCACACCGCTGCGCGAGACAGGACTCCGACCGCATCACACCGCTGCGCGAGACAGGGCTCCGGTCGCGGCTCATCACCTGCCGGTCATGACCCGGCCGCGGAGATCAGTGGTGGTGCCCGTGACCGTGCCCGTTGGCCGCCGGCGTCTCAGGCTCCGGCTTGTCGGTGACGAGCGCTTCGGTGGTCAGCAGCATGCCGGCGATGGAGGCGGCGTTCTGCACCGCGGACCTGGTCACCTTGACCGGGTCAATGACGCCCTGGGCGACCAGGTCACCGAACTCGCCGGTGGCAGCGTTGTAACCGTGGCCGGCCGGCAGGTCGGCGATCCGGCCCACGATCACCCCGCCCTCAGCGCCCGCGTTCACCGCGATCCACCTGGCCGGCGCGGACAGCGCCCGCCTGACTACTTGAACACCGGTTGCCTCGTCACCGGTCTTGCCGAGGTCACCGAGCCGAGCAGCCGCCTGCACCAGGACGCTGCCGCCGCCGGCGATGATGCCTTCTTCGATGGCCGCACGCGTGGCGGAGATGGCGTCCTCGAGCCTGTGCTTCTTCTCCTTGAGCTCGACTTCGGTGGCCGCGCCGGCACGCAGCACGGCGACGCCGCCGGCCAGTTTCGCCACGCGCTCCTGCAGCTTCTCCCGATCCCAGTCCGAGTCGGTGTTCTCGATCTCGATGCGGAGCTGACGGATGCGCTCGTCTACGTCAGCCTGCGACCCGGCACCGTCGATGATCGTGGTCGTATCCTTTGTCACCACGATGCGCCTGGCCTGCCCGAGCACGTCCAGTCCGGCCAGCTCGAGCTTGATGCCGAGCTCCTCGCTCACCACCTGGCCGCCGGTCAGGATCGCCATGTCGGCCAGCATCGCCTTGCGCCGGTCGCCGAACCCGGGCGCCTTCACGGCAGCGACGCTCAGCAGGCCGCGGATCTTGTTGACCACGAGCGTGGACAGTGCTTCTCCGTCCACGTCCTCGGCGATGACCAGCAACGGCTTCTTGACCTGCGCCACCTTCTCCAGCAGCGGGAGGAACTCCGTCATCGAGGAGATCTTGCCGCCGTTCAGCAGGATGTAGGCATCCTCGAGCACGGCCTCCATCCGCTCGGGGTCGGTACTGAAGTACGCCGAGATGTAGCCCTTGTCGAACTGCATTCCCTCGGTGAACTCAAGCTCGAGTCCCATGGTCGGGGCTTCTTCGACGGTTATCACGCCGTCCTTGCCGACCTTGTCGAACGCCTCGGCGATCATCTCGCCGATCTTGTCGTCCTGTGCGGATATCGTCGCAACGTTGGCGACTTCGTGGCGCTCCTCGACATCGCGTGCCGACTCGACCAGGATGTCCGCAACCGCGGTCGCGGCCGCATCGATGCCGCGCTTGAGCGACATCGGATTGGCCCCCGCGGCGACGCTGCGCAGACCTTCGAAGACCATGGCCTGGGCAAGCACTGTGGCTGTGGTGGTGCCGTCGCCGGCCACGTCGTTGGTCTTGGTGGCGACCTCCTTGGCGAGCTGCGCGCCTAGGTTCTCGGTCGGGTCTTCTAGTTCGATCTCACGCGCGACGGTCACACCGTCGTTCGTGATCGTGGGTGCGCCCCACTTCTTGTCGATGACGACATTGCGGCCCCGCGGGCCGAGCGTCACCTTGACGGCGTCCGCAAGTCGGTTGACGCCGCGCTCGAGTGCGCGCCGTGCGTCCTCGTCGTATTCCAGGCTCTTGGCCATGTAAGCACCTCGGTGTTGGTCGTGCGGTAGTGGATGGCTTGTGGGCTATCACGCCACCGCCCCGGACCGGACCGCTGCCCGCCGGAGTCACCTCCGCGAGCCGCGAACCGAGCCGGGGCGGTACCGGGCGGCAGGTCCCGACCGGTGCGGGCCTGGCCCGCGCGATTCCTGCTCGCTACTTCTCGATGACCGCGAGCACGTCGCGGGCGGAGAGCACTAGGTACTCCTCGCCGTGGTACTTCACTTCGGTGCCGCCGTACTTGCTGTAGAGCACGACGTCGCCGACGCTGACGTCCATCGGGACGCGCTTGGCGCCGGCGTCGTCGAAGCGGCCCGGTCCGACGGCCAGGACCTCGCCCTCCTGGGGCTTCTCCTTGGCGGTGTCGGGAATGACCAGGCCGGATGCAGTGGTCTGCTCAGCTTCGAGCGGACGCACGACGATCCGGTCTTCGAGCGGCTTCAGAACAACCTTGGTGGCGGTCGTCACGATCTGACCTCCCCCTTCGGAAAGGGCTAGCTGAATTCGAGAGTGTCGACCATGTCGGCCTGCCGTCGCGGGTGCCAGACCAACCTCGTCGCATTAGCACTCTACCCTAGCGAGTGCCAGTTTCGCACTTTAACCCGACCCCACCCACACGTCAAACTGGGCCAGCCAGGGGTCTGCCGCATCAGGCGCTGCTCGGAGGCTCGGCGAGCCCGCGCCGCATCACGACCGCATCCGTGCCAGATGGCTGATAATAGCCGTGCCTGATGCCAATCTCGGTGAAGCCCCACCTGCGGTAGAGCCGCTGCGCTCGCACATTGTCGGCCCGCACCTCGAGGAACATCTCGCGGCAGCCACGCCGGACCGCCTCGGCTAGCAGCATCGCCAGCAACTCAGAGCCGATCCCCTGGCCCCAGCGGATGGTGGCAACCGCCAGCGTCAGCACGTCAGCCTGGTCTCCGGCAGCCAGTAGCCCCGCGTACCCCACGATCGCCCCGTCATCGTCCTCGGCCACCAGGTAATAGCGGCTTGCCGGCTGCTGGCTGAGCTCGCCGGCCAGCATCTCGCGCGACCAGGCCTCGGCCCCGAACAGGGCAAGCTCCAGCGTGAGCACGCCGTCCAGGTCGCCCGGCGTCATCGCGCGCAGCCGCAGCGGGCTCACTGCCTCACCGGGTATTCACCGCGAGCACCTGCACGGTCGCCCAGCCTAAGCGGCTGGCTGGTCAGGCGGTCGGCTGGGTGCGCACCTTCGCCAGCACGTCCCGCGCCGCGGCGCGCGCTCCAGCCTGGAGCACGGCCTGCGACACCGGTCCGAAACCGTGGCCGGACTCCTGGCCAGCCAGCGACACGGTGATGAGCACATTGCGCTCTAGGACGTTCACCGTTACCACGTCGGTGACGATCCCGCTGACGTGCTCTGGCTGGAAGGCGCTGAATGCCTTCTGGCCAAGGCCCGGCAGTGTTGTGATCACGGCGGGGGGCAACGGTGACCGCTTCGGCGGAGCTGCCAGCGCCTGCCGGGCGGCGTTGAAGTTGTCGAGCGCGTTCTGAGACGCGCTGCCGTCTCCGCTTGCCGCAGCGAAGGGCTGGAATGCCTGCGCCGTAACGTCAAGCACCAGGAAGACCGGCTTCCTGTCCACGGTGAAACTGCACTCGCTCTGCCCCGAGCCGGAGATCGTCTGCGTCTTCTTCCGGTCCGGGCCGGGAACATAGCTGCTGAGCGTCTGGGCGCTGACAGCCGTGCATGAGTTCGGCACAGACTTGAACTCACCCCGCTGCAGCGTGGTCACATATAGCTGCGGGGCAGCACCGTGCTGGGTCGCCAGGACAGCGGCCACGGCTGCGACGATGCAGGCAACGATCGCGGTGGCGCTCCACCGGTAGACGCGCCGACGGGACCTGCGCAGCCTGGCTCGCGCAGCACGGCCAGGTCGCCGGGCCGGAGCAAGACCGAACCTGCCAGGCCTCGAGTGACCATGGGAGCCCGGCCCGGCATCCCTGTCGAGGTCCGCCTCGGCCGAGCGGGGCTCCGGGCCGTCGGCCCTGGCCTGATAGAGGCTCAGGCCCGCCCACGGCGGCATGTCGGCCTCGTCGGCGGGGCCGAACGCGTCTGGCTGCTGCCACGGCGCCCGCTCGCGCGGCTCGCCGCGTCCTTCTCGCCGCGCCCCTTTGTCGCGATGGCTGCGGTGACCGGGCGGACGGGACGAGCCACGGGGCGGGGAGCCCTGCTGAGCCACGGTGCGCCTCCGGCTAGCGCATCGGCACCACGGCCGCGCAAGCCGGGGGGCGACCCCCCGGACCCACGCTGACCGGGGCACAAGTCGTCAGGAATACCGTGCAGTGTAGTTGGGCGATCAGTGCCGTGATGCACAAATCGGTAGCCGGCTCCGGCGCAAGTCGGGAGCGCTGGCCGGACGCGGTAAACCCGGATCAGGCCCAGAGCGGCTGGCAGCCCCGTGACCTGGCCAGGCCGAGAGCCCTAGCAGCCCGTGACCGCACCAGGCCGGAAGCCAATGACGAGCCTCGCTGTCAGGCCGGACGCCGCCTGGCAGGCACATGCCTGGCGGCTAGCTCCCGTGCTGCGGCCCGCTCCAGTGCGAGCTGCAGCAGCCCGACTATCTGCGCGGTCACGGCCTCCGGCCGCTCGAGGATCACCATGTGCCCGGCCTCCGGTACCCGGACCAGGGTGGCGCCTGGAATTGCGGCGGCCAGCTCCGCGGCCAGGCGCGCCGGGATCAGCCTGTCCTGCTCGCCGGTCAGCACGACGGCGGGGACCATGCCCAGCGTCGCGAGCGCTGCACGCTTGTCATGCTCGACGAGCGCAGCGTAGAAGTCGGCCACGACGTCGACCGGGGTCGCTCGGATCACGCGTTCCAGGAAGTCGACGACGGTAGGGCTGACGTCCGGGTCGCCGAAGGCAGCGAACCTAGTGGACAGGAACGCCAGGTCTCCGCCGGCCGCCCTGATCCGTTCGACGAGCACGGCCCGGCGGCCGCGTGACGCACCGCGCAGCAGCGCAGGCGCCGCCATCCTGGCGGCGGGCCGCAGCGGGGCCGGCAGCCAGCTTGTGGCATCCGCCAGGCGAGCGCTAGTGGAGATCAGCACGGTGCCAATCACTTTCGCCCCGAATAGGTCGGGTCGCTGGCATGCCAGCGCCATGATGGTCATTCCGCCCATCGAGTGGCCGACCAGCACGACAGGGCCAGGCCCTGGCACGGTCGCGGCCAGCACGGCGCCCAAGTCCGCCCCAAGCTGGTCGATGCTGACATGCGCCGGGTCGCTGCGGCCCGACCGGCCGTGACTGCGCTGGTCCCAGGCGACCAGGCGGGCGTCGCCCGCCAGGTCCAGCAACTGGTAGTGCCAGACATCCAGGCTGAGGGTGTAACCGTGGCAGAACACGATGGTCACGGGTGCATCGTCTGGCCCGTAGACCTCGGCGTGCAGCGGCACGCCATCCGGTGCGGTGACGGTCACGGGCCGACCGCGAACCAGGCCGAACGGCTCGTCCTGCGCCGGATCGGGCCGGAGCCGCAGGCGGCCTACTGCCAGCTTCTCGGCC
>JASHSO010000117.1 GCA_030038715.1 Streptosporangiaceae bacterium | reverse complement strand
TAATCGCCTTGTCACCGGTGCCGCCCCGCTGGCCTGGCTGACAAGTTGCTCATAGGCTTCGTCCGGCGCTACCTCGGAGCCGATACGGTGCCCGGTCAGCGCCCCGTGGTCATCGGAGCCGCCCGAGGCGACGACTCCGAGTGCGGAGCACAGCGTGGCGAGGCGACCTCGTTCCTTCTCATTTTGCTGCGGATGATTGATCTCGATCCCGGTAAGGCCGGCCGCGGCTAGGTCGGCTATCACATCCCCGGGAATCTGCCAGCCGCGCTCCACGCCGCGTGGGTGGGCCAGGACCGTGACGCCGCCCGCAGCCCTGACCAGCCGGATAGCCTTGGCCGGGTCGAGCGCATACCTGTGCACGCGGGCGCGACCGCCTGGTCCGATCCACTCCGGCGTGAACGCGTCGGCCACGGTCGGCACCACGCCGGCAGCGACCATGGCCCTGGCTATGTGCGGGCGGCCAACCACGCCTCCTCCAGCGATCTCGCTCACCTGATCCCAGGTCACCGGCGCGCCGAGCTCAGTCAGACGATCAACCATGGCCCGGGCTCGGTGCAGCCGACTCTCCCTGATCTCGGCCATCTCGCCGGCCAAATCGTCGTTCGCGGTATCAAACAGGTAGCCAAGCAGGTGCACGCTGTGACTCCGCAGTCGGCAGGAAAGCTCCACGCCTGGCAGCAGCGTGAGCCCAGCAGGCAGGGCCTCGGCGGCCTCGCGATGCCCGGCCACAGTGTCGTGATCGGTCAGACCGATGACGTCAAGGCCCGCTGCGGCAGCGCGCCGCATGACATCGGCCGGTGGCTCGGTGCCATCGGAGTAGGTGCTGTGAGTGTGCAGATCGGCGCGCACGAAGGCGACATTAGTGCGGGAGCAGGGGTGAAGGCGCGCCGAACGGCAGGTCCAGGCTCATGCCGGGGTCGCGGAGATCCCGCAGGGTCAGTGGCTCCACCGTCAACATGCCCGCGGTGTGCGGCCAGAGCACGAGCCACAGCCAGTTGCCGCTCAGTTCCCCGGCGAAGGCTGCCCGGTCGGGTGCCTCGACGTGCCACAGCGGGAACTCGTGGTTGGCGTACTGCACCACTGCTGCGGGCTGTCCGGCAGCGAACTGCAGGCCAGGATCGGGACCGAGCAGGCCAGCGAACCGTGCGCCCAGCCCTACTCCGGGTTCCTCGGAGACCAAGACCATCTCCGCGGGCCCGCCGACGGGATTCGGCCCAGACAAGGCCACCGCGCAGCCTCGCGTGCCAGTCCGCTCGTCACCGGCGGCTGCGAAGCCCGTCACCAGCCACCCCCGCGGTAGCGGCCAGGGCAGCCAGACCGGCACCCAGGCGCCGCGCAGCACACGGCCCAGGCCTTCGGTTGACGGGCTCAGGCCCGATCGCAATGGATGGACCTGGCCGTGCTGCGCGCAATGATAGGCACTCGACCAGGCACTCGGCTCACTGACGGTGAACTCGCAACGCGGGCAGGACAGGACCGGTCTCATCTCACCCACCGTTATCCCCTCGTTACGCAACCGTCAACCGATCGCGGTGTTGATCGCGCCTGCGCGACAATGACCGGGTGGCAGGGTCACCAGCCCCCAGGGTGCCGTGTGTCGGGGCGCTCATCAGGGACCAAGCAGGCCGAATGCTGCTCGTGCTGCGCGGCCATGAGCCTGGGAGGGGCTTGTGGTCCATCCCGGGCGGCAGGGTCGAGCCAGGCGAGACCGACCAGCAGGCCGTGGTCCGGGAGGTCCGCGAGGAGACCGGCCTCACCGTGACCTGCGGGCCGCTGCTCGGCGCAGTCGAGCGACCGGGCCTGGCAGGCGCGATCGTGGACATCAGGGATTACCTGGTGACCGCACCGACGGGAGCGGCCGCTGCCGCGGTGGCCGGCGACGACGCCGACGAAGTGCGCTGGGTCACCGACGGCGAGGCGGCCGAGATGGAGGCACGCGGCGAACTCACTGCCGGGCTGCTGGACGCGCTGCGGTCCTGGACCTGACGGTTCACTCGAGTCGGTCAGCCAGGTGGTACCGGCCGAGCAGGCCTGCGACCCACCCTGGCTACCAGCCGCCGGACCAGAAAGGCGATCATGTCATCGAGCTCTGGCCAGGCGAAGGCGGGCCGGTCGGCCCTCAGCGTCACAATCCCATGCAGGCCCGCCCACAGCGTCGTCGTCGCCAGAAAGGGTTCAGCTTCGCTCGCCGTGTACTGCAGTGCCGCACTGACCGCATCCTGCAGGACAGCGAAGGTCTGAGCTCCTGGCAGCCCTTCCCATTGCGGGTGAGCCTGCCCGCGGACGCCGAACATAGCGCGGTACCGGCCGGGATGCTCCTGCCCGTAGCCGCAGTAGGCACGGCCCACCGCTGTCAGCGCGGCCACCGGGTCATCAGCACCGGCGGCGGCCCGGACGATGGTTTCTCGCAAGGACTCGAACTCGATCGCGTACACCGCGTACAGCAGCTCGTCTAGCGTCGCGAACTGCAGGTAGAAGCTCTGCGGCGAGGTCCCTGCCGCCCGTGTCACGGCCCGGATGCTCAGCTCGGACTCCCGTTGCGCGGTCATCAGAAGGTGCCGTGCCGCCTCGACTAGCTCCTGCCGTAGCCGAGCGCCCTGGCCACGCTTGTTGCGGCGTCGCGGCGAGCCGACGGCCCGCTTCTGCGGCAATGCGCCGGCCACCCGCTCCTGCTGTCGCACGACCTCGTCGTTCACTTGACTAAGTGTACACCCGTCTACATAATTGTGAGTAGACACACGTCTACTTAGGAGGAGCCAGTCATGTCAGAGAGCCTGACCGTCACCCGGATCACCCACAGCTGCCACCTGATCAAGATCGGCGACCTAACGGTGCTCACCGACCCGTGGTTCTCAGAGCGGGCCTTCTACCACCCGGGTGAGCCGATCGCGTGCCAGGTGTCCGAGCTTCCGCCGCTAGCGGCCGTGGTCATCAGCCACGAGCACTACGACCACTGCGACCTGGCCAGCTTCGGCCACTATCGCGATAAGGCCGTGCCGGTGATCGCCGCCGCGCCGGTCGCGCCCAAGGCGAAGCAAGCCGGATTCACCGACGTGCGAAGTCTGGAACCCTGGGGTCAGGCGAAGGTCGGCGACCTGACCATCACGGCCACGCCCGGCCAGCACGCTGTGTACGAGATCACCTTCGTCATTGCAGGCGGCGGGCGCAG
>JASHSO010000116.1 GCA_030038715.1 Streptosporangiaceae bacterium | reverse complement strand
GCTTACGTTATTGCGCAGCCCAGCTTCGGTGATGTCGCCGGGCGTCTGATTGATCGCCAGCAGCTCGGCGGCGCTAACATGCACATCGTCGCGGAGCTTGGCGAGCTGGTTCGGCTTCTCGCCGAGCACGCCGTCGAACACCTCACGGCATAGTGCCACCAGGTCGGGATGCGCCACCCAGGAGCCATCGAAGCCGTCCCGGGACTCGCGAGTCTTGTCGTCCCGCACCTTCTCCAGCGCCGTGGCGGTCACCTCTGGGTCGCGCCGGTTGGGTATGAAGGCTGCCATCCCGCCCATGGCATGCGCCCCCCTGGCGTGGCAGGTCTTCACAAGCAGCTCGGTGTAGGCGCGCATGAACGGCGCGGTCATGGTCACCGCGTTGCGGTCCGGCAGCACGAAGTCCCGTCCTCTGGTGCGGAACTTCTTGATGATGCTGAACTGGTAGTCCCACCTGCCCGCGTTCAGCCCGGCGCTGTGATCGCGCAGCTCATAAAGGATCTCGTCCATTTCAAACGCGGCCGGGATGGTTTCGATCAGCACGGTGGCCCTGATCGTCCCCTGCGGGACGCCGAGTGCATCCTGGGCAAGCACGAAGGCGTCGTTCCACAGCCGTGCCTCGGCGTGGCTCTCCATCTTGGCTAGATAGAAGTACGGCCCTTTGCCCTTCTCCAGCTGGCGTCGGCCACAGTGCGCGAAGTACAACGCGAAGTCGACCAGGCTGCCGGACGCGCGCTCGCCGTCGATGAGCAGGTGCTTCTCGGGGAGGTGCCAGCCTCGCGGCCGGACCACGATGGTGGGCAGCTCCTCGTCGGGCTTGAGCTGGTAGGACTTGCCATCTGGGCTGGTGAAGTCGATCGCCCGGTCGAGCGCGTCCTTCAGGTTGAGCTGGCCGGTGACCATGTTGTCCCACAGCGGCGTGTTCGCGTCCTCGAAGTCGGCCAGCCAGACCTTGGCGCCCGAGTTGAGCGCGTTGATCGTCATCTTCCTGTCAGTCGGACCGGTGATCTCGACTCGGCGGTCCACCAGGCCTGGAGCGGGCGGTGCTACCCGCCACCCGGTATCGGATCGGATGGCCTCGGTGGCGGGCAGGAAGTCGAGCATGGCACCGGCCGACAGTTCCTCCTGTCGCCGTGCCCGTACGGCCAGCAGGTCACTGCGGCGCTGGCCAAGCTCCCTGTGCAGCACCGCTACGAGGTCGAGCGCCTCGGGAGTCAGGATCTCGTCGTACCGGCTGCCGGACGGACCGGCAATCTCCACGCCACTCGACATCGCGCGCTCCTGTCGGCCAGACCGCTATGGGACTGACACCAGACGCTAGCTCATGCCGCCACGCGGACGTCCGTTTGGACCCTCAGCTCGCTGCGGGCTTGGCGGCCGGCGGGTGCGCAAGCGCGGCGCCTTGCTCGGCGCTGATTTCCGCCACGGCCTGCGGCGCGATCCTGCACAAGCCCGGGAAGTTGAGGAATCCGTGCGGCACGCCGACGTACTCGGTGAGCCTTACCGGCACGCCAGCGGCACGGAGGGCGGCGGCGTAGCGAACCCCGTCGTCGCGAAGCGGGTCGTGCTCACCGACCTGCACCAGCGCGCGTGGCAGCCCGCTGTGGTCGCTAGCCAGCAGGGGTGACACCCGGGCGTCGCCAGGATCCGCGTCGCCGAGATACAGCGCACGAAAAGCGCGCATGTCCTGCTCGGAAAGGAACGGGGTGGTCTGCGTGGCCGCAGGCATCCGGGTCATGTCGGTGGGCGGGTAGATCAGCGCCTGATGGCTGATCGTCGGTCCGGCGCGGTCTCGGGCAAGCAGGCACATCACGGCCGCGAGGTTGGCCCCCGCGCTCTCTCCCATCACGCCGATCGCCCCGCCCGCGCCGAGCACTGCCGCGTTGCCGGCTGCCCACTGCAGAACGGCGTAGCAGTCGTCGACGGCGGCAGGGAACTGGTGCCTGGGTGCGAGCCGGTAGTCCGCCGACACCACGACCGCACCGACCGTGACGGCGGCGCTGCTGCACAGCCAGTCGCCCATCCGCAGGTTGCCGAGGACAAATCCGCCGCCGTGGAAGTAGACGATCAGCGGCCGGGGTTCGGGTCCGGGCCGGGCGGGCCGGTAGATCCGGACAGCGATGTTCCCGGCCGGCCCGGGAATGGCGCGGTCGCTGACTCGAGTGCCCGGACGGGTCGTGCCGAAGATGAAGTTGACGACTGCGTTGTCCGGGACACTGCGGTTCTGCATGGCGATGATGTCGGCCTCGCTGCGTCCCGCGACCGACCCCTGGCGGCGCACCATCCAGGCCCACAACCGCAGCCGCCGGTCGATCGGCGCCATCCGCGCTCCAATCCGGCCACTGGCGCAGACGCCGCCGGGACCTGACTCTGCTGCCTCACGATGCTATCTGCCGGGGTAGTAGGTTGACACCTCTCTGCGACCTGGGGCTGCATGACGATGCTGCTGACGTACGGACACGGCACTGAGTCGGTGGAACGGTCAGTCGAGACGCTGGCGGCCGCCGCGGTTGTCTCGCTGGTAGATATCCGCACTGCGCCAGGTAGCCGGCGCAACCCGCAGTTCGCCCGCGCGTCCATGGAGCAGTGGCTCCCCCGGGCGGGCATCGCCTACCGCTGGGAGAAGCGGCTTGGCGGCTTCCGCCGCCCGCGCCCGGGCAACCCCGACGTGGCCTGGCGTGAAGCGATGTTCCGCGGTTACGCCGAGTACATGCGGACCGTCGGCTTCCAGACCGCGATCGATGTGGTCCTCGCCGAGGCGGCCGAACGACAGGTCGCCGTGATGTGCTCGGAAGGTCTGTGGTGGCGCTGCCACCGTCGGCTGGTCGCCGACTTCGTCTTGGTGGCACGCGGCGTGCCGGTCAAGCACCTCATGCACGACGGTCACGTGGAGCAGCATCGCGTCTCCGACGGCCTGCGGGTGCGCGACGACGGTCTGCTCGTCTATGACGCGGGCCAGCCACCGCTGCTGTGAGCGCCCCGCGGCGCTGGACGTATGCGCTGCGCTTAGCTGTCGACGTCGATCGGTCCTGTCAGGCGCGAGGCCTGCTTGCAGCCAGGGCCCGGTAGTCGCCGTAGGATCCTGAAGCGTGCGATCGAGCCCGTCTGCGACCGATCCCGCGGGGATAGCAGCCCGCGTCCGCGCGATCTGCCTCGCGCTGCCTGGCTGCGAGGAGCGACAGAGCCATGGCTCGCCGGCGTTCTTTGTCGGTCGGCAGTTCGTGATGCTATGGCCAGACGGGCACCACGATGATCGCTTCCCCCATCTGTGGTGCGCGGCGCCCCCTGGTGCCCAGGACGAGCTCACAAGGACCGAGCCCGATCGGTTCTTCCGGCCGCCGTACGTCGGTCATCGCGGCTGGATCGGGGTTCGCCTCGACGGCGACGTCGATTGGGACGAAGTGACGAAGATCTGCCGGGAAGCCCACCAGGTGATCGCTCCAGCTCGCCTTCGTATGGGTTAGCGGCGGTCCGGTCGTCGGCGATCAGGGCGCCCGCGGTGCGCATGGCGAGGGTCGGCTCGACGCGTCCGGCTGGGAATGGCGAAGGAATCGCAGTCGGCCTCATACCCCGCGACCGGTCCGTCCAGCGTGACCGGCTGGCATCGCGGCCGGGGTCGATCGGCGGCGTGGTTGCCCGGGGAAGGCGGCCGGCTGTCAACCACGATCGCGGGCGGGGCGTCTAGCTGACGTCGCGTCACCTTCCTCTGGGGCTGTCTGCTCGCGGCTGCGGGTGTCTGGGCCGTGCGCGGTGGCATCTTCCGAGATCGCGCGGGCGGTGACATAGTCTGCGCGGGCTGGGGCTTCGGCGGTGCCGGTGATGCTGTTCGGCAGTTCCGGTACCGTCGCGCTGGGGTTGGTGGCGCAGGACGGAGGGATCGACTAGCGCGGTGGGCCCAGCCGGGTGTCGTCGTTTCCGGGTCGCCCGCCTGGTCCGCGGCTGGCATTCGGCGAGGGGGCTAGTGACATGGGCGACGCGCTGCGGCCTTATGCCGCCGGTGACTTGCTGTGCGAGCGGGAGGGCGAGCTCGGCTCGCTGGCAGCCCTGATCGCGCAATCGGGCACCGGGGCCGGACAGGTCGCCTTGGTGGAAGGGCCGGCGGGGATAGGCAAGACCCGGCTGCTGGCCGAGGCCCGGGTCGGGGCCGCCACAGCAGGCTTCCGCGTGCTGACAGCGCGGGCCGCCGAACTGGAGGCAGCGTTCCCGTTCGGCGTCGTCCGTCAGCTGTACGAGGCAGCGCTGGCCGATCCCGCGCTTCGGCGCGAGTGGCTGACAGGGTCGGCCGGGGCGGCAGCCCCGGTCTTCACGACGCTCGGCGATGCCGCGGCGAGCCATGGCGACGTATCCTTCACCGTCCTGCACGGGCTCTACTGGCTCACCCTCAACGCCGCAGCGAGCGGGCCCCTTCTGCTCTCCGTCGATGACATCCACTGGTGCGACCGGCCGTCGCTGCGCTTCATCGCCTACCTCGCCAGGCGGGTCGCTGGGCTGCCGGTGCTGCTGGCTCTGGGGCTGCGAAGCGCCGAGCGCGGCGCTAATCCCGTCCTGCTCGGGGAGATCGCCGACTCCGCCACGGCTCAGATCCGTCCCGCGCCGCTGAGTGAGGCCGCTGTCGGTGAGTTGGTCAGCCAGCGTCTGAACAGGCCTGCAGAGCCGTCGTTCAGCGCGGCATGCCATGAGGCGACCGGCGGAAACCCGCTGCTCCTGCACGAACTGACGCGGGCGCTGGGAGACGAGGGAGTGATTCCCGATGCCGCGCACGCCCGAGTCATCAAGGACATCGGTCCGAGCGCGGTGTCGCACTCCGTTCTGCTGCGCCTCATGCGGCTGTCTACCGAGGCCATCATGGTGGCACGAGCAGTCGCGGCGCTCGGGGACGGCGCCACCTTGCCGACCATCGCCGCCCTGACCGGGCTTCCCGAGTCGTCGGTCACGGTCGCGACCCGGGCTCTCGTCCGTTCGGAGATCCTGCGGCCCGAGCCGCCGCTCGGCTTCGTTCACCCGCTGGTCCACGACGCGGTGTACCGCGAGCTGACGCCATCGGAGCGGGAACTGCTCCATCGCCAGGCGGCCGAGATGCTGCGCGACGCCGGGGCATCGGCCGAGCAGGTTGCCGCCCAACTGCTGGTCATCCCCCGGCTCACCCAGCCCTGGGCGGCCGAGATGCTGCGCGCGGCCGGTCGTACGGCGAGCCAGCAGGGCGCCGCGGAGAGCGCGGTCTCCTACTTGCGGCGGGCCCTCGACGAGCCGGTCTCCGACGACGTGCGGCGCCAGCTGTTGTTTGACCTGGGCCTGGCCGAGGCGCTGGTCAGCGCCCCGGCGGCGGCGGAACACCTGAGGGCGGCCTATGACGAGCTCACTGACCCGGTGACCCGGGCCCAGGTAGCCGGGATGCTCGCCCGGATGCTTATCTTCACCAGGCCCCCAGGCGAGGCAGTCATAGTCGCCAGGGAGGCTGCCGCGTACCTGCCGCCCGAGCTGGCCGACCTCCGCCTGGGCCTGGAGGCGATGGAACTTTACGGCGCGTCCTTCGGCGCACCGGGCACTGACGGGAAGGCCAGGCTGGAGCGCACCCGAGCTGGCGTCGAGCCGACCGGCCCTGGTGCCCTGATGCTCACCGCCGTCGCGGCCTGGGACTGGGCGCTCAACGGCGGAACCGCAGCCGACTGCGCGGCGCTGGCGCTTGAGTCCCTGGCCGGCGGCGCGCTCATCAGCGCCGATCCGGCCTTCATGACCGTCGTCGCGATCGGCGTCCTGGTGCTGGCAGACCGCGACGAAGCACTCGACTCCTGGGAAGCCACGCTTGCAGAGGCTTACCGGCAGGGATCGCTGTTCGCGGTGAGCGGAGTCCATCTGTGGCGTGGCTGGACCTGGCTGCAGCGCGGCGAGCTTGCTGAGGCCGAGGAGTCCCTTCGGCAGGCGGTCGAGGACACCAAGCTGTGGAACTCCGAGGAGGCGGCAGGCATGCCGTATGCGGCCGCCTTCCTGGCCCGGACGCTCCTCGAGCGGGGCGACATCGCTGATGCCAGCTTCGCGTTGGCCCACAGCGGCCATCCCTACCCCAACTCGGACGGGGACGGCCTGTGCCGGCGGAGCCGGATCGAGCTGCTGCTGGCACAGCGGCAGTGGCAGGCTGCAGCCGAGGAGGCCGACGAGTACGCAGCCCGGCTCCGGGGCGTGGTGAACCCGGCGTGGGCGCCGTGGCGCTCCCTGAAGGCGGAGGCGCTCGGATTCCTCGGCCGACGGGACGAGGCGGTGAGCCTGGCCGAGGAGGAGCTGGCCTGGGCCCGCCGCTGGGCCGCTCCAGGCGCTGTCGGGCGGGCACTGCGAGTGCTGGGAACGCTTCAGCGCGGCGACGGCCTCGACGCGTTGAGGGAGGCGGCCGAGGTCACCGCGGCTTCGCCCGCCCGGCTTGAGCACGCGAAGGCGCTTGTCGAGCTTGGCAGCGGCCTCCGCCAGGCCCGGCAGGTCACCGACGCCCGCCATGCGCTGCGACTGGGCCTCGAACTGGCGCTGCGCTGCGCCGCCGGCCCGCTAGCCGAGCGCGCCCGTGCTGACCTGTACGCGGCCGGCGGCCGACCGGGGCGTCCCACTTTTACCGGCGTCGAGTCACTCACGCCAAGCGAGCGGCGGATCGCCGACCTGGCTGCGGTGGGGCGCAGCAACCGGGAGATCGCCGAGGAGCTGTACGTGACACCCAAGACGGTCGAGGTGCACCTGTCCAACGCCTACCGGAAGCTAGGGATCCGCTCGCGAAGTGGCCTTGCGGCCGCCCTCTCCGCGTCGGCCGGCTAGCCACGTATGGCAGCGGACGCTCGAACCAGGCCGGCCGCCGGCCGTGACCCGAGCACGGCGGGCAGACCGTACTGACACCTATCGGGGCGGCCAGGGCGTCAACCCTGGCCTGCTGGTTCTCCGGTCCGGGCGCCTGGGCCGACATCGGAGGCGGGAACCGGGCCAGATCTAGGGGTTCCGTTTAGGGGTTCCCCTCATGCGCACGCCGCTTCCGATGGCCGAGGTTGTATTCATGGCGCCGAGAACCGTGCATCTCCGCATCGACGCTGAGGTCGGCGACGAGTCCCTGACCGGCCGGGTTACTGCCGAGGCGGGCCAGGCGAGGCAGTTCTCGGGCTGGATCAGCCTGCTGGCGGCGCTTGAGCAGCTCATTGGCGCGGCCCCAGACGGCGTCGGCGACGACCAGGCCCCGCGTGGCCCGCCGCGGGGTGGCGTGTCGCCCGCCCTCAGACCCCAGGGCGGGAACAGAGGGACTACTTCGACAACCCGCCGGGACGTCTCCGCGCCCGACGCCGAGTAGGGCGTGGCACCGGTCCTGACCTCGCGTGAGCCGGGTCCCGCCGCTGTGCCGGGCGTCGCAGCGAACGCCTCAACCGATGACGTGGAGGTATCACCGTGAAGGCACACGCGTCCGCGGACGCTGTCAGCGCCGGTAAGCTCGCCGAGCACCTCGCCGGACGGGTCGCCACCCCGGCAGACTCCGACTGGGACACGGTGCGGTCAGCCTGGAACCTCGGCGTGGACCAGCGGCCGGAGATGGTCGCGTACCCGGCCAACGCCAGCGACGTCGCTGCGATCGTCGGCTACGCCCGCGCTCACAGGCTGCTGGTGACCCCGCAAAGCACCGGCCACAACGCCGCCGCTCGCGGCGATCTGAACGGCACCATCCTGCTGCGCACCGACCGGATGCGGGAACTGGCCGTCAATCCGCAGCGGCGCATCGTCCGTGCGGGGGCGGGCGTGGTCTGGGCCGAGGTCACGCAGGCGCTGGCCCCGCACGGGCTGGCCGCCAGAGCCGGCTCATCGGGCGACGTCGGCGTGACCGGCTACACCCTCGGCGGAGGCTACAGCTGGCTGGCCCGCCCGCATGGCCTTGCCGCATCGGCGGTGACTGCGGCCGAACTGGTCACCGGCGACGGCGCGGTGCACCGGGTCGATGCCGACACAGAGCCGGAGCTGTTCTGGGCGGTGCGCGGCGGCGCGGGCAACGTCGGTATCGT
>JASHSO010000115.1 GCA_030038715.1 Streptosporangiaceae bacterium | reverse complement strand
GCGCGATCCAGGTTGCCAGGAAGGTACGCAACGTCTGGGGTGACCTGCTGGTCGGGCTGCTCATAGGTGTCGGCTGCGGGATCAAGATCAGCATGGTGCTGGTCGCGCTCGGACTGGCCTGGCCGCTCCTGCGCCGGCGCGAGTGGATGCGCCTGACCACGATCGCCGTCGTCGCCATGGCCACGGTGGCGGTCGAGTACAGCTTCTTCGGCATCGATGCCCTCAAACCGCTCTTTCAAGGCTCGCAATGGGTGACGCTGCCCTCGCCGTGGTGGTTCCTGAAGGCCACCGGGGACGGGCTCCACGTCAGCAAGGGCACACTCGCGCTCCTGATCAGCTGCCTGTGGCTGGTTGCCATGTTCGTCGTGGCATGGTTTGTCTACCGGCGGATCTCGTCCGACCAGCCGCCTGAGGTCGTGGCGCCCTTCGCCCTGACGTACGCGTGGATACTGGCTGCTCCGTGGATGTTCGCCTGGTACACGGCGCTGCCGTGGGTCGCGCTGACCCAGGTGCCGCGCAACCGGATGACCCGATGGCTGGCGATCGTCACGGTTGTGCTTGCCCTGTGGCATTCCAGCGGCGGATGGGTGCCTCCGGGACGCGTATGACGTCACGCGATTCGAACACATATACGAGACCGGCTGCCGCGGCCCGTGGCGCTGACACCGGGCAGGCGGCCGACCTAGCGCAGGCTGCCGTGGCCGCCCGTGCGGCCGGGGCGGCACGGCTCGCCGCGGTCCTGCGCAGGCACTGGCTGGCGGCCGTGCTCCTCGCGGCCGGACTGGTGCTGCGGGTGCTGGCCCAGTTCGCCTACCGCCCGGCGCTGTTCTACATCGACTCGGTCAAGTACATCTACAACTCCGAGGGGAACGACCCGGAGGGGTACAAGGCACCACTGCGGGCGATACTCGCGATTGCGAACTTTGACGCCGTGGTGGCGGTCCAGCACCTGCTCGGCCTTGCCATGGCCGTCGTGATCTACGTACTGCTGCTGCGCCGAGGCGTGTCCCGCTGGCTGGCGGCACTGGCGATCGCCCCGGTCCTGCTGGACGCATACCAGCTGCAGAGCGAGCAGACGATCATGCCGGGAACCTGGTTTGAGGCCCTGATCGTCACCGGCCTCGCGATCCTGCTCTGGCGGCCACGGACGAGCTGGCGTGCCGCCATAGCCGCGGGCCTCGCGATTGGCACGTCGGCCCTCGTGGCCCAGGTCGGCGAGGCCCTCATCCTGCCCGCGGCCATCTTCCTGCTCGCTGCCGGAGGCGGTTGGCGGCATGCGATCGGGAAGGCCGCAGCCCTGGTGGCCGCCTGCGCCCTGCCGATCTTGGCCTATTGCACCGGCTCCTACCTCAGCACCGGGTCGTTTGCCCTGTCACATCAGGGCGTGACGTCGTTCTACGGGAGAACGGCGGCCGCCGTCGACTGCGCAACCATCAGGCTGCCCGCCGCCGAGCGCAGGATCTGCCCGACCGCGGCACAGCAGGCGCACGGGGACGACTGGCTGTCGTTCAACCCGGGCTCGCCGGTCCAGGCCATCTACCGGACCCTGCCCCGCGCGCAGGTCAACAGCATCGTGACCAGCTTCAGCAAGAACGTGCTGACCCAGCAGCCGCTGCGAGTGCTCGGCGCATACGGGCGCGACGTGCTGAAGCTGTTCGCCGTGACCCGGCATACCGACCCAGGCGATGCGCCCATCACGCGTTGGCAGTTCCAGAAGACGTTCCCGTACTATCAGCCGCACGCGACCAAGCAGGAAGTCGATGCCGCGATCGAGGAGTTCGGCGGCGGCCTGCCTGCAGTGTGGCGGCCGGTCGCCTCGTTCCTGCACTACTACCAGCTCGACGGGGGCTACACGCCAGGCCCGCTGCTCGCGCTGTTCACGGTCGCGGGCCTGGTCGGCTCGGTCGCGGCAGTCCGGCGCCGCCTGGACGCCCGCACCCGTCAGCTCGCGCTGGCTTGCCTGCTGTTCTTCGGCTCGGCGGTCTTCCTTCTGCTGGTGTCCGATATGTTCGTGTTCTCCTGGCGATACCAGCTACCCGCCCTGGTCACGCTCGTGCCCGCGGGCGTGCTCGGCATCAGCGTCGTCCTGAACTTGATCAGGGGAAGACGCGTGATCAAAACAGAGCGCAGCTCCGGCTGAACGCCTCCGCCGCCACCCAGTGGTCCAGCCAGTTGCTTTATGGCCGGAACGGGCTCGTCCTCGCTCGCGGCACCCCGCCGGTTCGCAGTGCCCCGGCCGGGAATTCGTGCTCTCCCTGCCGCCCTCCGCAGGCGGCCGGGCGCCTAGCCGGGGCCCGCGCCCTAGTGCTCGTCGTAGTGGCCGGCGTGCATCGCGTGCCGGTGCCCGTCGTGTACATAGTCCGTGTGACCGTCGTGCGGGACCGCTACGTGCCCGCACCCCTCACCGTGCTGGTGCTCGTGCCCGGCGTGCTGAACGTGCTCGCCCGTCTCGCACTCATCCGTATGGCCGCCGTGCGCCTTGTGCAGGTGGCCGTCATGGACGTAATCGGTATGACCGCCGTGCGGCACGGCGACATGCCCGCAGTCCGGTCCATGGACGTGTTCGTGCTCGGCGTGCTCTGCGTGCGCTCGCTCGTTCATCAGGTCCCCCTCGCTCGACAGCCCCGGCCTTCCTCCTGCCCCGGCGGTAGCGGGTTAAGCCGGCGCTCGTGGTCTTCCTGCGTGCGGGCAGCCCGACACGGCTGCCCTGCAGGAGGACGGTGGCGACGAGATCCGGGTCGTCGGTCATGGGTACATGGCCGCAGCCGGGAAGGGGTATGACTCGCGCCTGCGGCAACAGCGCCTTCGCCCGGGCCGCCTGCCGGGGTGGCAGCAGGTGATCGCGGATGCCCCAGGCGATCGTCACTGGCACATCCAGCGGGACCGTGCCGGTGAAGGGGACCGCCGCGGCCAGGATCTCGCGCACCGTGCCGCTGGCGTCGAGGAACGCTGACATGTCGCCTCTGGCCTGCTCCGGACTGACCCGAGATGGCTTCGCCACGACAGCCGCGTAGATCAGCGCCCGGCCGGCGGTCGTGCGCGCCAGCGCAGGGCCGAACGGCCGGATCAGCCGCCCGGCGACCTCCATGATCTCGGACATGGCCACCGCGTACCGCAGTTCGCGGTCGGTGGTCCAGAAGCCAGCCGGTGACAGCGCGGTGACGCTGGCGGCCCGGCCGCCGACCGCCAACTCCAGGGCGATCAGGCCGCCCAGCGAGCTGCCGGCTAGGTGCGGGCGCTGCAGTCCGAGCTCATCGAGCAGCCCGGTCGTCTGCTCAAGCAGGGCACGTGGCACCGACCGGCGGGCAGTGTCCAGTGGCGGAGACTCGCCGTGGCCCGGCAGGTCAGCGACGATCAGGTCGCGGTGCGGCGCCAGCCGGTTCAGGACCGCACTCCACGCTTGGCGCCGGTGCCCAATTCCGTGCAGCAGCACTAGCGGCGGCCCGGAACCGAGTCGCTCATATGCCAACCCCATGCGAC